>JAHEKF010000041.1 GCA_024638465.1 Rhodospirillaceae bacterium
CAAACGACGCAAGGAACTTTGCGGGCATGCGCTAAAGCTCGCGGAAGCTGCTGGTTACAGCAACGCCGGCACCGTCGAGTTTCTCATGAACGTGGATACGGATGAGTTCTACTTCATTGAAGTCAATCCGCGCGTACAGGTGGAACATACCGTGACAGAAGAAATCACGGGGATCGATATCGTCAAAGCGCAGATTCGCCTCGCGCAGGGAGCACGGATCGGCGACAAGAACAGCGGCGTCCTGACGCAGAAAAATATTCGTCTCAACGGACATGCGCTGCAGTGCCGGGTCACAACGGAGGACCCGGAGAACAACTTTATTCCGGACTACGGACGAATCCGGACCTACCGCAGCGCATCCGGGTTCGGTATTCGGCTGGATGGAGGCACCGCTTACGCGGGCGCATTGATCACGCCCTACTACGACTCGCTGCTGGTAAAGGTGACGGCCTGGGCGCCTACACCCGACGAAGCAGTCAGCCGGATGAAACGAGCGCTGCGCGAATTCAGAATTCGTGGCGTCGCCAGTAACCTGACTTTCCTGGAGCAGTTGATCGGGCATCCGCGCTTCCTGAAGGCAGACTATACGACCCGCTTCATCGACGAGACGCCGGAGCTTTTTCAATATCCCAAGCGACGCGACCGGGCCAGCCGATTGCTGCGCTTTATCGGCGAAGTCATCGTCAACGGTAACCCCGAGGTTGCCGGACGCGTCGAGAGCACGGCACGCACTCCGGCACCGCTGCCGAAGACCTCGGGTCAGGTACCCGACGGTTCCGTTCAGCGGCTCGCCGATCTCGGCCCACGAGGTTTCGCTCAGTGGATGCTGGACCAGCAGGCCGTGTTGATGACCGATACGAGCATGCGCGACGCGCACCAGTCACTGCTCGCGACGCGCATTCGCAGTTACGACATCCTGCGAATCGCACCTGCCTATGCCGAAACGCTTCCGCAACTACTCTCACTAGAGTGCTGGGGCGGCGCGACGTTCGATGTCGCGATGCGTTTCCTCAAGGAAGACCCGTGGGAGCGACTTGCAGCGATCAGGGAGCGGGTGCCCAACATCCTGCTGCAAATGCTGCTGCGTTCAGCCAACGCCGTTGGATATACAAATTATCCCGACAACGTGGTAACGAACTTCGTCGAGCATGCCGCCGACGCCGGCGTAGACCTATTTCGCGTGTTCGACTCGCTGAATTGGGTCGAGAACATGCGCGTGTCCATAGACGCCGTACTCGAATCCGGAAAACTCTGCGAAGCGGCTATCTGCTATTCCGGCGACATGCTTCGCCCCGAGCCCAACAAGTACGATCTGTCTTATTACGTCGGGCTGGCGCGTGAACTCGAGAAGGCCGGCGCGCATATCCTCGGCATCAAGGACATGGCCGGCGTCTGCAAGCCGGCGGCGATATCGCGGCTCGTCACGGAACTGAAGCAGGAGATCGGAATCCCGATTCACTTCCATACACACGACACCAGTGGAATAAGCTCCGCTTCCGTTCTGGCCGCCGTCGACGCGGGGATCGACGCCGTCGACGCCGCGATGGATTCCCTGAGCGGTCTGACGTCACAACCTAATCTGGGCGCTATCGCCGATGCGCTATCCGGGCTGGATCGCGATCCGGGCCTCGACCGCGCGGCGATTCGGGAGATTTCGAGATACTGGGAACTCGTTCGCGAACATTATTCCGGTTTCGAGAGCGAAATCCGTTCCGGTACGGCGGATGTCTATCGCCATGCGATGCCAGGCGGGCAATATACCAATCTTCGCGAACAGGCACGCTCTCTCGGAGTCGCGGATCGCTGGCCTGAAGTGGCGGATCGTTACGCTGAAGTGAACGAGCTGTTCGGCGACGTGATAAAGGTCACACCGACGTCGAAAATCGTCGGCGACATGGCGCTGGCGATGGTCACCAGCGGGCTTTCGGCAGAAGACATCCTCGATCCCGAAAAGGAGGTCGCGTTTCCGGAGTCCGTAGTCGCATTCTTTCGTGGCGACATAGGGCAGCCGGTCGGTGGATTTCCGAAGAAGCTTCAGAAGAAGATTCTGCAGGGCGAAAAACCGCTGACGAAAAGACCGGGCGCGACGCTGCCCCCCGCAGATTTCGATGCGGAGAGAAAAATCGTCGAGAAAAAACTCGCTCGACGCATCAGCGACCGTGAGCTCTCTTCCTATCTGTTGTACCCCGCCGTGTTCGAAGACTTCGCCGCTCATCTGCGTAGCTACGGAGACGTCAGCGCATTGCCGACCCCAGTCTTCTTTTACGGGCTTCAACCGCAGGAGGAGATCGCCGTCGATATCGAACGCGGCAAGACGCTCGTCATTCGCTTGCTCGCTGTCAGCGACGTAGACGAGAAAGGCAATCGCCGGGTTTTCTTCGAGCTCAACGGCCAGCCAAGAACGGTCGAGCTCGCAGACCAGAGCGCCGCGCATACGGTCAAAGCGCATCCGAAAGCCGACCCCGCGAACCCCGATCACATCGCCGCACCAATGCCGGGGAAGGTAGTAAGCGTCAGCGTCGAAGCAGGCCAGTCCGTAGAAAAAGGGGACACACTCTTGTGTATCGAGGCGATGAAGATGGAAACGCTGTTACGCGCGGACTCCGCAGGCATCGTCGCGGCGGTTCACGTCAGCGTAGGAATGCGGATCGAGGCACGTGATCTGCTCGTCGTGATCGAAGCGGCTGACGATTGAATTACCGCGGCACGATTCTCATTGTCGGGATGCTGACCGCGTCGGGGTCGGTAGCGCAGATGGGCATGGGCAGCGGTGGCCGCGGTGGAGGCAACGGTGGCGGAATGGGACAGCGCCAGGCCTTTCCCCAGGTTGATCGCGAGACATTGATCATGACGCGCCTCGAAGATTGGGTTACGGCCCAACCGACCGCGACGGAGAACAAGACGGACGTCTTCATGTTCCCGGCCGGAGAAGACGGCAGCAACTGGACCGAAGCCCTGCAACAGGAAGCCTACAACACGACGGCCGGAATGGAATCCGCACAACGCGTCTACGAGCTGCGCTCGTCAGGCGACCAGGAGAACTGTCCCAACTATGTATCCGAGGTGCGCGAAGACGACCCGGAGAACGGCTATTCGACCATCGTCTGGAGACAATCCTGCCAACCGGGCCCGGGCACAACCTTCGCGTCGTTGCACAAGGTCGTGCTTGGCAACGATCGCCTCTACATCCTGAGCAAGATCTGGAAAGAAAAACCATCCGGCCGGATCTGGCGGCGATGGGAGAACATCTTCGAAGATATCTACGTGTGCGATCCGACTCGCGACGAACACCCCTGCCGGCCGATCGCGCCGGATCCCGGCAACGCGACCGGCGCCGGTGGCCGCAGCGCGCTATAGCGCAGCGCGCTCCCGGGATCGGCGGCGACCGCTCCATCGAATGCATCGCACGGCATACGAGCGGCGTCTCTACCCGGACCCCCGCGACGCTGACGACGATCTGCGCCGTCACGGCGCTCCCTGGTTGTAGCGTTTCATCCTTGCGCCTATAGTTGCCGTGTTCCCGGGGATTTAGGAGCACCTCCCAATGACAGAAGAGCAAAAGATCGACCAACGAGTTTTCGATCTCTACGATGAGTATTGCCACGGCCGAATGGACCGGCGCGAGTTTCTCGCCCGCGCAGCGGCAATCACGATCGGCGGCGTATCGGCGCTTTGGATGGCACAAGCTTTACTGCCGCGTTATGCCGAAGCACAAACGATATCGTTTACCGACCCGCGGATGAACGGTACCTACGTGAATTACCCGTCGCCCGGAGGCACTTCCGGCGAAATGCGCGGTTACCTCGTGCAACCCGCCGGTGAAGGGCCATTCCCTTCGGTACTGGTGATTCACGAGAATCGCGGCCTGAACCCGCATATCGAAGACGTCGCGCGGCGAGCTGCCGTTGCGGGCTTTCTCGCGCTGGCGCCGGATGGGCTTTCACCCGTTGGCGGGTATCCGGGTAACGATGACGACGGGCGTGAGCTGCAACGTGGTCTCAATCCCGGGGAGCTCGATCAGGACATGATCAACAGCGCGAGATTCCTCAAGGAGCACGAACTATCGAACGGGCAGCTGGGCGCCACCGGCTTCTGCTGGGGTGGCGGCATGACGAACCGTCTTGCGGTCGAGCTCGGCAGCGACCTGCAAGCGGGTGTCCCGTTCTACGGAGCCGCTGCGCCAACCGCTGGCGTCGCTAATATCGAAGCAGCGATGTTGATCATTTATGCGGGAACGGATGCGCGTATCAACTCCATGTGGCCGGAGTATGAAAGTGCGTTGCAGGCTAACGGCGTTGATTACGATATGGAGATGTATGAAGGAACGCTTCACGGGTTCCACAACAACTCGACGCCCCGCTACAACGAGCCGGCTGCCAACCTGGCATGGAATCGTACGATCGGCTTCTGGCGCAGGCATTTGGCGAGCTGACGCCACACTATCCGGCCTGGCCCGCCTGTCGGTGAGCCAGGTCGATTCAAAAGCACGCGAAGCGCCCCGTCAGAAGAACGCGAAGACTCGCGTTTCTATCGATTCACGCGCGGGCGCATCATGCGGGAACGCGTCGCTAACGAGCGCCGTGTGCACGCACCAACGCGCACGCCCGTCGTCTCTGCTGTCGAAAGTCTTTATCAACAAGACCTCCGACTTCCTCATATCCGGAAAGAAAAACCACCGCTGTTTCTCATTGAAGCGCACCATAAATAGCTCGCCGATGCGGTCCCTCGCTTGACGTTCCGCCGCAACGAGATCGTTCGGGCTAACCGTGCGAGCGTCACACACGGCAATCGGATAGGAACGAACCGGTCGCAGCGGACGCCAGACGTTGACGATCGCGAATGGCTTCTCGAGCAATGCCTCAGCCTCGTCACCCATGAGATCACGAACGCGTCGCGGTCCGGATCTCGGCGTGTAGTCGTTATGAATAACGGATGTCGGTTCGCGGACCCTCATCTCGGCCCGACGATCCGGATCGCTCGATCGCAGCGTGTGATCGAAGCACTGCGCCCTGCTCGCTCCGGTAGCTGCCATCACGAGTTCGCAGCATTCGTCTTCGTAGACCGTCGTTCGTTGCTTCGCATCGAAGAGATCGTCGACCGAAGTTTCGTGCGGCAGCAGTTCGAAACCTTGCCGGTCAATACTGAATGACTCGGTCTCCAGTCGCGCGTTGGCAACGTCGACGCCCCGGTCTTCGTAATCTCCGGAGATGTCGAGCCGCGCTTCGGCGCCACCGACCGACGCGCGATAAACCGGCGGCGGGCTCTTTGCCGCCAGAAACGTCAGCGTGCCGCAGATCGAGTGCGGTGAAGACGCGTTCGCCAAAGCGTTTGTCACAGCCGCCGCTGCAATCCGGGAAAAGCGCGCGCTACCAGACTCCGGGCCACGGTTTGCCTACGAGAAAGGCGGGATTCGCGCCCGGGCGCGGACGGAATTTCTGGATTCGGCCGTTGTTGACCGACGCCGTGTAGAAATTCCCTTCCTCATCGGTGGACATGCCGTGAACGCCCCACATGCCGCCCGGGTAGTCGCCCCAGCTGCCCCAGGAATAGAGGTAGTGGCCGTCGAGATCGTAGCCGACGATCTTGTGGGTACCCTGGTCGGCCGCCCAGAGCTTATGGTCGCTCGTAACGATGAAGCTATGGATGTCGTGCGGCTGTCCGCGCCGGCCGCTCCAGAATTGCCACTCGTCCAGGTAGTTGCCGTCCTCATCGAAGATCTGAACGCGGCCGTTGTCGCGATCGTTCACGAATACTCGCCGCGTCGTGGGATCGACTGCAATTCCGTGGACGTTGTTCCAGTATCCGGGGCGGTCTTCCTGACCGGCGCCACGGCCTTTCTCGCCCCACTGGCCCAGAATATTGCCATCCATGTCGTATTTAATGATGCGGGTGTTGTCATAGCCATCGGCGAGATACATCGTGTTCTCGTCCATGAACACGAGAAACGTCGGCCGGGCAAAATGATTGTCGTCGTTGCCAGGCTCGCCCGGGGTACCCAGCGTCAGGACGAGTTCCTCGCCATCGTTGGTGAATTTCGTGACGAAATGACCGTCAGCGTCGACAATCCAGACGTGTTTGTCAGGGTCGTACGGGCTTATTTCCACATCGTGCGGTCGGTACCAGAGATGATCCCACTGCGTCCATTCTTCGACGATATTGCCGTCGCGATCGATGACGAGTACGCAATGCTCCCAACGCCAGTCGATGCCGGGTCTGCCGTTACCGGGCTCATCCAGCTGATCCCCGTTGGGGATGGAACCACCGGCCTGCCGCAACGGCAGCCTGAAGTTCGGATAGTGATAGCCAGGGCCGAGCTCCGGAAGCCAGATCGTCTCGGCGCGGTCCCGGATCAGTGGTAACTCGCCCTTCTGCACCAGAAAGACGCGGTCTGCACTCTCGGCGAATACGTCCATTGTGACTGACCAGGTCCAATCATCGTGACCGGGGAGACTCTCCCCCATCGGCTTCGGCCAGTTCTGCACAACGTCATACGGACCGAAGGCGTCCTGGCCGCCGACCAGACCCGGGATGGCCGCGAAACCGGCGCCCGGAACGTTCTCCTGAGCGAAACTCGTCTGAGCGGCCGCCAATATAGCCGTCAACGCTGCGGCACCCGTCACCGCCGAAACCCGCGCCCAATCGTTCATGCGCAATTCCCCTTCTGTTGTTGTTCCTGGTTCCGAATCAATCCCACAAGACGGTTTCGCCGTCTTCCGTTGTCACGTAGCCGAGCAGGCAACCGTTGGAACCATCGCGCAATGGATGGCAGCGGACGTGGATCGCATCACCCGGCTGAACAGTGTCTTCGGCGAGTCCGGCTCTGATGAGCGTCGTCGCTCCCGCAGCTTCGAGCGCCCAGGACTCGATCTCACCCTGGTTGTTCTCGACGTCCACGTAGACCCAGGCGTGCGGATTGATCCAGTAAACCTCGGTAACGACGCCGTCAAACTCCGTGTAATCCGTCATCGCATAGGCGCCATGCGAGTGATGCGCCCAGGCGGCGAAAGCGACAAGCTGTGCAGCGATGACTGCAAGTCCGATATTTTTCAGGTTCATCGTCAACTCCAGATTTCGAATTAATCGCCTCGCGTCGGCGGCAGTGGTGCCTCGCCCGACGGCGGAAGCACTTTATAAGCATCGCGGAACTCGTCGTACCAGATCCGGCGGCCATCGTGACCCATGAACTCGAACGATTGCTGGAACATTCCGCCGAGCGGAGGCCCCGGTTTGACGACCGCTTCGATCACATAAAGCTTGCTTCTATGCAAATAGATCGCCGCGAACGTTCGTGTGCCGTCCGGGTTCGTCGTCTGCAGCTGATGGCCATCCACCTTGGCGATATAGTGATAGGCATCGTACTCGATGGACTCCGCGCGATCGCGAATCTTCTTCGCCGCGTATGCAATGGAACCGCGAACGTCGACTTCTCCATAGACTGAAATATAAACGCCGTCATGTTCCTCGATTCGCTGCTCGTGCAGCCGTTGCGAATCGCGGTAGTCCACGACCGTAACGGTATAGCTGCCGGTATCGTCGTTATAGGAGTACACGCGCGCCGGAACGATAATGCCGTACTCGCTTTCGAAATCGATTACCTCGATTTCGAACTCGCCCGGAGCCATCATCCGAAACGCATCTTCCTCGCTCACGTACTGCTGCCACCGCTGTGCGGAAGCCGAAGTGGCTACGAGCAACAGACCAAAAGCGACTATCAACCGTCTCGAGTCCATATGGGATCTCCCCGATTTCGTGATCCCCCTAGTCTGCCAGAAACCTGGGATTACGACTACAAGCGCCTCCGAGCAGGTCCGCTAACTAGATAATTTTTAATGGTTTTTTTCGATATGACAGTAAGTACAGAAGGATTTTTACGGCAGCCAGCGTCATTCAATGCATGCAGGTGGCCGTCATCAATCTTCGCCGCGCCCTCGAGCGCCGTCGCAGAATTTGCGGTCGACTCGCGGAGCTCTCGATACCGTACTCCCTGTTCAACGCAGTCGAAGCGGAGGCCGGCTTCGGATGCTTCGATGGTTACGACGAGGAAGCGTTTCTCGTGAATACCGGGCGTCGAGCGACACCCGGAGAAGCGGCCTGCTTCGCCAGCCACCGCGCGCTATGGAGACGAGCGTCTCGGACGGACGCACCCCTGGTCGTTCTGGAGGATGACGCCGTCGTCGAAAACTGCTTTCCCGGCGCGCTGGCAGAGATCGCAAAGCTCATCGACCGATTCGGCTTCATTCGTTTGCAGAACGATTTCTCGGGCCGGCACAAACGACGTGTGCTGGCGCGCAAGGCGGGCGCGTTCGACCTCAACTACTACCTGACTTACCCGTTTGGCGCAATGGGATACGCGATCTCCAGCAGGGTTGCGGCGCGTTTTCTCAATCAGAGCAAGACGCTTACGATGCCCGTCGACGCGTTCATCAAGAATTTCTGGGAGCACGGCCAGCCGCTTTACGGGCTTTATCCATTCGCGATCGAGTGGGACGCTCTTTCATACGAGTCCAGCATCGGCGAGCGCGAACGCGAAAATCTCGATCTACGGATCGCGTCCTGGCGAAAGGCGACGAAGTTGGCGCGCTGGATCGAACGCTTGCGGTTTAATATGGCTCATCGCCCGGAAGCGTGAGTTATGGTTCGGGGCGGCGATTGTTTTCCCCGCTGAGATCGACGCATGCAAACGGTTGATAGGGTCGTGCTGCAATGTCTGAGACATTGATGCCCTGGTACGGCTCCGTCAGATACAGCGGATCGAATACCGTGAAGTCCCGCGTCAGTGTTCGCGCCCCGGAGTCGTAGGAGAAGCGTTCCACGATTCGTGCCTGAGCGCTGATCATGATTTCCTGCCGCGGAATCAGCGCGCGCTCGACGAAGCCAGTCGTGTCGACGACGAGGGTGTCGCCCTCCCAATGACCGATGGAGTGTCCCGCGACGCTCGGCGTGAGATTCTCGGGATGAGAATCCGTATCGAGATGAATCGTGCGAACGAGATCCAGATAACCGTATCGGATCGTTACGCGATCGTCGCTCTGCTCGATGTCGTTAACGTGCTGCTGACGATACCAGTCGGCGATAATGTTGCCGCTCTCACACCGAATAACGGGATTATCGAAGCGGAAGTCGAAATGTTCGGCAGCGGCAAGTCCGGCATCCGTTGGCTGCGGCGGCCCGTTCGGCGTATTGCCGCCGGTACCACCACCGTTGCGAGATACCCATGCGCCGGAGAGATTCGGCTGTCCGTTCGCGAGATACATCGCTCTTTCGACGGCTCGTTCGTCGCTCGCAACCCGCTGCGGAATCGAAGCGCCTTCGATACTTTCGCCTTCATCGACGAAACGGCCATCGTTGAGAACGAGGGTCTCGATGTCGCAGGAGTTTGACTCGCGGCGAGCCCGCCCACCAGTGACGGTGATTCGATGGCCGGCGGCAAGCGTGTCGCGCGTCCAGCCTCGACGTATTAGCTGTGTGGCACCGGACAGCTCGCAGCGCCATGTCGTGGCATCGCCGGCGCCTTCGGCGATTTCGATATGAACGAATGAATGCGGATTGACGAATTGCAACTCGGTAACGACACCTGTCAGCGTTACCTGGTCGCCAGGATCGTAATGCGCGGCGGCGCCATGATGCGCCAGTACCGGAGTAGCAGCCAGCAAGCTCATTGCCGCCAGGGCGCGTGGCAGCGCTTCGGGACGACGCAGGCAGACCAGAGCTGTCACGGTTCTCACCTCCCGGGCAATTGCCGCCTTAGCGGAGCGTTTAACGATAGCACACGGCCGCTCCTGGACCGCTTTACCGATCGCGCTAACGCAAATGCCGATGCAGAAAATCGGCAACGAGCCGGGTTCGCTGCTCGTCGAAGAACGCGTCACCGCCGTGCGCTGAGCCGTGCAGCACTTCGAAACTGACCGGAAGATCGTACTCTTTATACTTTCCGTGCAGTTCGTGTGCCTGGTTGATCGGCATCTGCGGATCCTGATCTCCGTGTAACAACAGCAGCGGTGGGTCCGAAGCATCGACGTGCGTTACCGGGCTCGCGAGCGCCGCAAGCTCAGGAGCCTGTTCCGGCGTTACACCGAGCAACAGTGCAACGGCTTCGGTACGCATCGGCCGGTGCGTCGCTGTCGATTGCGGAAGTATCGTGTTCAGGTTCGACGCACCGAAGTAGCTGACGACCGCCTGCACGTCGGACGACTCGTCGAAGTGCGCGCCTACCTTGCCTTCCAGCTCTCGATGACCATTGGTGGTTCCGACGAGTGCCGTCAGGTGCCCACCGGACGATCTGCCGTGAATCCCGATGCGGCTGGCGTCGTAGCCGTAGCGCGAAGCATTAGCCCGCAGGTAGCGGATAGCCGCCTTGATGTCGTGGATCTGAGCGGGAAACGGCGCGTCAACCGAGTTACGAAAATCCACGCTCGCGATCGCGAAACCCTCATCGACGAGAGCCGTCGAATATATCTCCACCTTGGAGCGCCGTTGCCAGGCACCGCCGTGGATCCAGACCAACAGCGGCGGGTTGGCCACGCCATCAGGAAGGTACAGATCCAGGCCAAGTTCTCGCCCGTCAACGACTGCGTAAACGATGTCCGCAGCGGTCGGCTCCGGCCATTGCTGCGCCAACGTCATGCCGGGAAATAACAGCAACCCGACCACGGCCAGAACGCCAAATTTCGATCGCACCATTGTGCTCCCCCCCGAGCCTGTCTTTGCTGGATTATTCCTCGACGGGCAACGCGTAAGCGAGGAATTCCGCTCCGTAACCCTGACCGCTTACCGGAACGACGACATACTGGCGGCCGTCGTGCATATAGGTCATCGGCGCACCGGTCTGCGGAGCCGGCATATACACGGCCCCGAGTTCGTCACCGCTCGATTTATCATAGGCGCGCAGCATCGCGCCGCGGCCGTGAGGCGTCGTAACGAAGCCCGGCTCTCCAGCGATCAACAGCGTCGACGTTGCGAGCACACCGCCGCGTCCGGGTCGGCCGGTTCGCGGTATCTCGAGTCCTTCCAGCGCCGGGTGGTTCGCGATTTCGTCGGGCGTATCGCCGTGAGGGACCTGCCAGGCGATATCGCCGCTGTTCATGTCGAAGGCCGTGATTCGGCCGTATGGCGGTTTCACGATGGGCAGCCCCTGCACCATTGGCGCCGGTCGACCATCATTCGGCGGGTCGCCGATAGCGGGGTCCGTCACCATGCCGCGGATGTACGCCATGTCTGACTGATCTTCCTGTGGCGGCACGAGGCCGAGCGGCGAGACCTGGGTCGACGACTGGATGTAAAGGTAACCGGTTTCCGGGTCGAACGCGCCGCCCGGCCAGTTCGCCCCGCCGACCGTTGACGGCATCATGAGCGTTGCGAGCGGACCCGGCCACTGGCTCACAACCGGTGGCGTAAAGAGCGGGCCGATCTTGTAGTTCGAAACGATTTCGATCGCTTCCTCGCGAAGCGCCGGTGTGAAATCGATGAGGTCGTCGTGCGACACGCCCTGAACGTCGAATGGCGGCGGCCATGTAACGAACGGCTGGGTCGGGCTCAGTGCCTCGAGGGGTACCGTCGACTGCTCAACCGGGCGGTCCTCGATCGGCCACACCGGCTCGCCTGTCTCGCGATCGAAGACATAGAGCCAGCCCTGCTTTGTCGGCTGAATCAGCGCCTGTATCGCTTCGCCTTCGACATTGATATCCGCCAGAATCGGCGCGCTGGGGATGTCGAAATCCCAGACACCGTGCCGGACGAGCTGGTAATGCCAGCGCCGTTCTCCCGAGTGCAGATCGACCGCAACGATACTTTCGCCGAACAAACCGTCGCCGTGGCGGTGACCGCCATAGTAGTCTCCGGTCGGCTGCTCGACGGGTAGATAAGCGAGGCCGAGATCGGGATCGACACTCATCTGCGTCCAGACTCCCGTGTTACCCGTGTAGGTCGAAGTTCCTTCCGCCCAGGTCTCGAAACCGAACTCGTCGGGCATGGGTATCGTATGAAAAATCCAGAGGCGTTCGCCGGTTCGCGCGTCGTAGCCGCGGATAAAGCCCTTCTCGTTGCGCCGGCTCACCGGCGCCGAGCCCGTAAGGTGCGCGGCACCGATGACGATAACGTCGTCTGCGATGATGGGCGTCGAGTGGAGGCCGACCTCACCGGTAACGAGATCCATTTCCTGATCCATCTCCAGCTTGAGGTCGACGACGCCGTTATCGCCGAAGTTCGTTGCGGGCAAACCTGTCGCAGCGTCGAGCGCGATCATTTGATAGCCCGGTGTCACATAGACGATGCGCGCGTTCTCGCCATCACTCCAGTACCCGAGGCCGCGGCCGGACAGGCGCCGCGGTGCGGCAGCGCCGCGCTCGCCCTCGTCGATTCGGTGCATCCATAGTAATTCGCCGGTCGCCGCATCGAGAGCAACCGCCGCGCGGCGACTACCGGCCGTTGTATAGACGACGCCGTCCACCATCAGCGGTGTTGCCTGGAGATTGGTTTCAGGCGACGGGCCGAGTGCCCCGGTGTTGAATCGCCATGCGATCTCCAGATCGTTGAAGTTACTCGCGTCGATCTGATCGAGCGGAGCGTACTTCGTATTCGACAGATCGCCCCCGTAAGTGGGCCATTCGCCGTCGACCGTTCCGCGTTCCGCTGCGGTCGCTGTCGTCGCCGCCAGCAACAGACCGAGCACCAGGTTCAGTGACCGAGGTTTTATTGGATTCATTGTCGCCCCCTCGCAACTTACGCCATTCTAACAGCGGAAAGCCGCTCGCAGAACGTAAAACGGCGCAGGCGGATACCCGCCTGCGCCGCTTGTCGAAGCAAGAAACTAGTTGTTACTGGCGACGGACACGATACCGACGGTATTCGTGCTGCTTTGATGGATCACGAGACTACCGTCCTGCATACCGTTCATGTTGCGGATAATGCCGACGCCGGAAGGGATCGCCCAACTCTGGAATTCTTCCGTAGCAGGATCGAAGCGGACCAGCGCGTCGGGACGCTGATAGGACTCGTTGTACCAGACGACGTCGTCAACGACGGCGATCGCGTAGGGGTGCGACTGAGGTCCACTCGGTGACGGCCACTCGCGAATTTCGCCGGTCACGGGATCGAGATGCCCGATATAACCACGGCCGGAATCGACGTACCAGATCGAATCGTCGCTGGCGAGCGCCAGGCGGCGCACGTAGTGGTTGCCATGATGCGCATCCGGATCGGGGTTCGGCGTCTCGTATTCCGTGACTTCCCAGGAATCCGGGTCCACCTTCGCGATCGCGTTACTGCCGCGATACGCAATCCAGATCATACCGCTCGAATCGACCTTGATGCCGTAGGGCCGCGCCCTCTCGGTCGGCATCGTCATCAGGCGGATATCGCCCGTATCGGGTACGAGACGCCCGACCATGTTGCTGTTTTGCAGCGTGAACCAGAGGTCACCGTTCGCGGTGAAAGTGGGCGTATGCGGATCGCGCGCCGCGGGATCGGGCATCGGGTATTCGGTGATTTCGCCGGTTTCCGGGTTCAGCATGCCGACGGTACCGTTGCCGTTACCCGTGTACCAGATGTTGCCTTCGACATCGGCGGTAATGCTGTGCGGCCGTGCCAGCGGATCGAGCTTCCACTCGGTCATCTCGCCGGTCTCCGGGTTCAGGCGACCGATCAGGCTGCCGTACATGCCGGCCCACCAGACCATGCCGTCAGGGGTCTCGAGCGGATCGCGCGGTCGCTGCCCGAGCGTCGGAACCGTCCATTCCTGGAACACGACTTTCGTGTCGCCGGCGACGAGCATCGGTAAACGCTCGGACTCGGCATCATGCGGGTAGCTCTTCGCGAGATAGTGCGCGATCTGCGACGCCAGCGGCTCCGGGAGATCGATCATCTTGCTCATCAGATGGCGCCACTGCTCGTTGGTACGGCCAACCGACTCCGGTATCAGATCCGTTACGTGGCAGGCGACGCACGCGGCCTCTACGAGTGCACGGCCTTCGCCGTCGGGTAGCTCCATCTGCGCCTGCGCAACGACTGGCAGACCGAGTGCGGCCAGCGGCAGGACTATTGAGCGATGCAAGGACTTCAACATGGCTTTCTCCCCGTTTATTCGGCCCTGGGCGGGCAGGAATGACTATCGCGCCATTTTAACCCCGGCCCGCCCTTTGCCGCCAACCGCATTAAGTAATCTTAATTACGCGGCACGGCTTCCGGCGAGCCAATTCTCCAGTTCGTCAGCGCCGCCAATGTGCGCGCCGTTGATGAAGATCTGTGGAAAGGTCGTACCGGCGGCGACCGCGCGCAGACTCCGGTCCGTGAAGTCTCGGTTCAGAATCAGCTCTTCGAAGGCCAGCCCGTTGTCGTGCAGCAATTCTTTCGCCCTCGCGCAATACTCGCAGCCGGGCCGCGAGAAAACCGTAATATCCAGCGGCCGCGCCGTCTGCGGCGAGACGTAGTCCAGCATGGTGTCCGCATCCGAAACTTCGAACGGGTCGCCCGGACGCTCCGGCTCGACGAACATCTTCTCGACGACCCCGTCCCTGACGAGCATCGAGTAACGCCAGGAGCGCATGCCGAAGCCAAGCTCCGCCTTGTCAACGAGCATTCCCATGCCGCGCGTGAAATCGCCGTTGCCGTCAGGAATGAATGTCAGGTTGTCCGCATCCTGCGACCGCTTCCACTCATTCATTACAAAGCTGTCATTTACAGAGACGCAGATGACGTCGTCTACCCCGGCTTTGCCGAAAGCGTCCGCTAACTGGTTATAGCGCGGTACGTGGGACGATGAGCACGTCGGTGTAAAGGCGCCAGGGAGAGAGAAGACGACGACGGTCTTGCCGGCGAACAGATCTTCCGTGGTCACATTTCGCCACTCGTGGTCCTCGCGCACGCGGAACGTGGCATCGGGGACGCGGTGACCTTCGCGATTTTCCATCATGAATTTTCTCCGAATACAGTGCTGTGGGTGAATCAGTTATCGAACCTGCTGCGCAGTCTCCGGGCCGTCTTCATGGCTGCCTCCGCTGCAGGGCTAATACGTTGAATGTTAGGCTCGCGCTATTGATAAATAAATCAGATTAATTAGAATGTTTTATACTATTTTTTCAATATGAATCTGCCGACCGTAAGACAGCTGCGTTACTTCGTTGCACTCGTTGACGAAGGCCACTTCGGCCGGGCCGCAGCCGCATCGTTCGTATCTCAATCCGCTTTCAGCACGGCAATCCGGGAGTTCGAGCAAACACTCGGCACGCAGCTCGTCGACAGAACCAACCGCCAGGTCGTCATTACGGCGAAAGGACAGGACGTCGCCGTGCAGGCAAGGCTGGTTCTACGCGATCTGGAAAGTCTCGTTGAGATTGCCGAAGGACAGCAGGAACCGCTGACCGGCGAGCTGCGACTCGGTGTGATTCCAACGATCGCGCCGTTTCTCCTGCCGAAACTGCTACCGAAGTTGCGGCGACGCTATCCGCAATTACGTCTCTTCCTGACGGAGGATCAAACTGCGCGCCTGCACGCCCGGCTTCTCGAGGGCGAACTCGATCTCGTCCTGTTGGCTCTGCCCTACGAACTCAGGAACACGGAATCGCTAGAGCTGTTCGCGGATAAATTTCTTCTCGCCTGTCGTGATGGTTCCGCGCTCGTCGACCCGGAGCGCTACAGGTTCAATCGCCTCGACGCGGAATCCGTGCTGTTACTCGAAGATGGTCACTGCCTTCGCGACCATGCGCTCGACGCATGCAAGATTCGCAGCACCGAGAAACTCAGCCGGTTCTCGGCCAACAGCCTGTTGACGCTGGTCGAGATGGTCGACGCAGACCTCGGCGTTACGTTTCTTCCCGAAATGGCCCGCGGGTCCGCGCTGCTGCGAAACACGCGCGTCAAGTTGTATCCGCTCGGCAAACGCAGCTTCAGAACGATCGGGCTGGTCTGGAGAAAGGGTAGTTCTCGCGCCGAAGAGTTCGGGCTGCTTGGCGAGTTTATAAAGAGCGGCGCGCACACGCGTCAAACAACGCTTTAACAACTTCTGCCATTCTTAAATCTGCCGCAATTCCGACGTCCGCCATCGCTTGCCGCAAAGGCAGTTGACGCCGGGGCGCCTGAACGGCCAAAGTCTGGCCTGACCGCATCCCCGGCAGCCGGAGAACAACATGTCCAAACTCGTCAACCTCGTTCGCGTCCGTGTCCACCCCGACGCGAGAGACAGTCTCATGCCCGCCATGCTCGAGAACGCGCGACAATCGGTACAGGAGGACTCCTGCTACCAGTTCGACGTGATTCAGTCGCATGAGGACGAGAACGAATTCATCTTCTACGAGGTTTACACGGACGAGGAAGCGCTGGCGAAGCATCGCGAGACGCCGCATTTCCTGGCTTACTTCAAGCTGATTCAGAAGCTCGGCGACCAGGTCGAGCGTACGCCAGTGCTCTACGACATCATCAGCTGACGCTCCCCTACTCGACGAGCTTGCGGTCGATTCCAGCCGACATCTCGATCGCCTTGCAGACGGCCGAAGTGTCGAGATGGTGCAGACCGAGCGCCATCGCCGAGCTGAACTTCTGCCGGCTGGAGACGTACAGATCGATCGGCGCGCGGACACTCGCCGCAAACTCCGTGATGATCGAGGCGTCTTTCTCATAGACTTCGAACATCGTGCCACCGCCTTCGCGGTAGTCCGACTTCGCCATCATCGCGCCGCGGATATCGAACATCTTCGAGCCGCCCGCGCCTTCCTTGAGTACGCGGTGGATCAGCTCCGGGTCGAGGCCGGCCTTCTGCCCCATCGTCATACACTCGGCCGCCGCCGTGACATGCACGTGCACGAGATAGTTGGCGCAGAGCTTCATCCGGCTGCCGTTACCGACTTCACCGCAATAGAAGTTGGTTTTCGCGAAACCTTCGAGCACAGGCACGCAGTTCTCGTAAGCGGCTTCGTCGCCGCTGACATAGATTGACGCCATTCCCTTTGCCAGCATCGGCGGCGTGGCGCTGATCGGCGAGTCGAGAAAGATTTTGCCGCCCTTCGAGAACCTGTCCGCCGCGGCCAGTTTCTGTTCGACGGTCAGCGTACTGGCTTCGATCAGGATCTGGCCGGGCTGCTCGTGCTCGAGGACGCCATCCAGAACGACTTCGAGCGCGGCGATGTTCGGCAACGACGAAATCAGGATCTCGGCTTTCGCTGCAACGTCCGCGACGGATTCGGCCTTCACGAGACCGAGATCATCGAGCGCGGCCATTCGGCCAGGCAGCACGTCAAAACCGACGACCGTGAAGCCGTTCTGCAATAATAATCCTGCGACGTTGCCCCCCATGGGGCCAAGACCTATAACGCCTACGGTAACGCTCATGACGCGATCCTCCAGATGCTCTAGTTGATTTTTTTCCCGCAAGATCGCGGATAAGCTGCACTTTACAATAAGTTATAATCAATGAATAACAGTCATTCTGGGGATCCCGCATGAGACACCCTGCTCCGTTCCGTTCGCCCGGCGCCGTTACCGGCCTGATTGCAACCGCCTTGCTGCTCGCGGCCGGCTCCGCTTCCGCCGATCGCATCACACTGCGCATCGGTACGGGGCATCCGCCAACCGTCGTCTACGCCGGGCTCATGCAGAGCTACTTCCAGCCCGAACTCAAGCGCCGCGTCGAGGAACGCACCGAGCACACGTTGAACTTCATCGAAGGCTACAGCGGTGCCATCGTCAAGACGGCCGAGACGCTGGAAGGCGTGCAGAACAACATCATCGACATTGGCGGCTTTTGCTTTTGCTTCGAGCCCTCCAATCTGCCGCTGCACGCATTCCAGACCATGCTGCCGTTCGGCACGATGGACCCGACGCTGAGCCTTGCGATAGCACAGGACGTGTACGCGGCCGTGCCATATATGAGCAATGTCTTCGAGGAACGCTTCAACCAGAAGCTGCTTTCGCGCATTGCCGATGCGGGCTACAACCTCGGTACGTCATTCGACTGGAACACGGTCGCGGATCTGCAGGACGTCAAGATCGCGGGTGCGGGCCTCAACCTGAACTGGCTCCGCTACGCCGGCGCAACGCCTGTGCAGGGCGCGCTCCCCGAGGCTTACACGGGCATGCGTACCCATGTCTATGAAGGCTGGATCATGTTCCCGAGTGCCTGGGTGCAGCTCAACCTGCACGAGGTCGGCCCCTACTACACGCAGGTCGGCTTCGGCTCGATCACGTGGCACGGCCTGACAATCAACATGAATACCTGGAACCGGCTACCTCCCGAAGTCCAGGAGATCCTGCTCGAGGTTGCCGCCGACTACGAGCAGCTCACAGGCTCGAATAATCTCGAACGCTACGCCGACGACATCGAAACGCTGAAAGACTTGATCACGGTCAAGGACGTAGACCCGCAGGTTCGCCTCGATTGGGCCAACGCGCTCGCCGAATGGCCGAAAGAAATGGTCGCCGAGCTCGAAGCGCAGGGCCTGCCCGCGCGGGAAGTGCTCGAGACGGCGCTGTCTGCTGCCGAGGCGCGCGGCTACGAATGGCCCGTGCGCTACGAACTGGAATAACGATAAATCGCAAGCTTCACCCGGCCCTGATGGCCGGGTTGACCATGCGCTACTAACGGGACGACGATCCAGGTTCATCAACGCATAGTGTCTATCGTCAATCTCAACGATCGTCTGACCAAGTTCCTGCTCGTGCTCGCGGCAGCATGGGCGTTCATGCTGACGTTCCTGATCGTGGCCGACATCGTCGGCCGCACGGTATTCAACTCACCCGTCTATGGCGTCCCCGAGATCGTCATGAACTCGATCGTCATGATCGTGTTCCTGCAGGCCGGCTATGCGATCCGCAGCCGGTCGATGCTGCGAGCGGATTTCCTCGCGCAGAAATTCCCGCCGTTGCTCGGCCGCATCTCGCTCGCGATAGGTTATCTGCTTGGTGCCGCATTCTTCCTCATGATCATCATCGGCGGTTACGACATGGCCATCCACGCCTGGACCGCTGGCGAATACGAGGGCGAAGGCGCGCTGCGCGTTCCGGCATGGCCTACGCGCTTCACGATCCTGTTCGGCAGCATGATCGCCTTCCTGAACTACCTGCTCATGGCCTGGCTCGATATCTTTCAGCCGGAGAAGCTCGACTCGGAAGTCGATCCCGAAGCAAAGTTCCAGGGCTGAGCGGCAATGTTTGACGTCCCCGTAGCCACCATCCTGATCGTCAGTCTGCTCGTCATGGTGGCGATGGGCGTGCATATCGCGATTGCGCTCGGCATGACGAGTGCGCTCGGCGTCTTTCTCGTGACCGGCAGCTTCGACGTCGTACTCAGCATGCTCGCAAGCACGGCGTATGAATCGCTGCGCTCGTATGAGTTTGCGGTCATCCCGCTATTCATGCTCATGGGGGAGTTCATCGGCAAATCGGGTGCCGTCAAGGATGTTTACCAGGCCATCCAGCGCGGCCTGCGCCGGCTGCCGGGCCGCCTCGCCGTCGCAACGCTGCTCGGCAACGCGATCTTCTCGTTCGTTACCGGCGTCAGCATCGCTTCGGCGGCCGCATTCTCGCGTATCGCCTATCCGGAGATGCGGCGCTTCGGCTATCACGACGGCTTCGCGCTCGGCGCCGTGGCCGGCTCGAGCTGCCTCGGCATGCTGATTCCGCCGAGCGTGCTCATGATTGTCTGGGGACTCCTGACCGAGCGCTCGATCGGCCAGATCTTCCTCGCCGGGGTGCTGCCCGGCCTGTTGCTGCTGACGCTGTTCATCACTTATGTACTGGCATCGGCCGTGCTGCGGCCGCACGTCGTCGGCGGCGGCAAGGACCAGGGTGCGAAGGTCGCGGCCGAGGAAAATCCTGACGATGCGTCGAGCGGAATGCAGGTACTCGGCAGCGCGGTTGGCATCACGCTCGTCGTGCTCGCCGTGCTCGGCGGCATCTGGTTCGGTGTATTTACGCCCACCGAAGGCGCCGGCGCCGGCGCGTTCATCGGTCTCGTCATGGCACTGGCAAAGGGCATGCGTTATCGCGGCATTATCGACTCGATTCTTTCAGTCGGCCGTACGTCGGCGCCGATACTGCTATTACTCGTCGCCGCGTCGCTGTACTCGCGCACGCTGGCGATGACCGGCGTCTCGAGCGCGATCCAGGGCGTGTTTCTGGGCGCCGAGCTCGCGCCATGGATGTTGATCGTCATCATGGTCGGAATATGGTTCATCCTCGGCATGGTCATCGACTCGATCTCGATCATGCTGCTGACAGTCGCAATCTTCGAGCCGATTGCCGTCAGCCTCGGCTACGACCCGATCGCTTTCGCCATCGTCGGCATCATCGCGATCGAAGCCGGACTGCTGACGCCGCCATTCGGGCTGCTCGTCTATACGGTCAAGGCGGCAATTCAGGACGAAGACGATCAGATCTCGATCATGACGATCTTCAAGAGCTCGACGCCTTACTGGTTCATCATGCTCGTGGGCATGATCGCGATCATCAGTTTCCCGCAAATCGCAACCTACCTGCCGAGTCTGGTTTTCTAGTCGTCCACGGAGACGAGAGATGTTAAGACGACAGTTTCTGCAAGCTTCCGCCCTCGCCGGCACCGGCATCGCCGCCGGCACGGCCGGCCTGTTGAGTGCGCGCGCGCAGCAGATCGAAACGAATCCTCGACGCATCATCATGGGCGGCTATGGCCCATCGACGACGAGCTTCAGCCGCGGCCTGGACCGTATCGGCGAGCTGCTCGCGGCGCGTTTCGGCGACGATGTCGAGAGCCGCTACATCTATAACGTCTCCGACGTCGGCTATGCGGGTGCGCCCGACCTGCACTGGATGGTCGGTTCGGGAATCCTGACGCTGGCCTACGCCACGATGTCGACGGGCATCCCCGAGCTCGAGGTCGCTGCCCTGCCGTTTCTTTTTACGAGCACCGACGAGGCTCGCACGGCGATGGATGGTGCGCTTGGCGCGGGAGCGATCGAAAGGATCGAGGCCGAAAATAATTATCGCGTGCTCGGCTTCTTCGAGAACGGCTTCCGGCACGTGTCGAACGACATCCGCCCGGTGCACACCCCGGCAGACCTGGCCGGGCTTTCGATCCGCTGTCTCGGTGTGCAGAACCGCACGTTCGAGCTTCTCGGCGCGGAGCCGGTCAACATGCCGCTCGGCAACGCGATCCCGCTGCTCGAAGACGGAACCATCGACGGCCAGGAGAACCCGTTCGAGAACACCGTCAGCTACGGGCCCTACCGCAGCCAGCGTTACCACACCGCGACCTTTCATTCCTATCTGTCACGGCCGATCTTCGTGCACCGCCAGACCTACGACAGCTGGAGCGCCGAGTGGCGGAACGCGCTGCGCGACGCGGTTCAGCAGGCGATCGCCTACCAGCGCGAGCTCCACGATCGGGCAGAAATCGAATCGCAGGACATCATCCGCGAAGCCGGCGGCGAGATTGTGGAGCTGACGGCCGCCGAGCGCGAGCTGTTCGTCGACGCGGTCGCACCGATCTATACGGACGCGCGCGCGAACTACAGCGCAGAACTGCTCGCCCTCGCAGGGCTGTAGGGTCGGCGCCAGCCTGAAGCTCCGTGGTCGGGCAACCGCCCGGCCGGACTCGACCGCATACGTATAAATCCTCGTTGTGAGATCCTGTATTCGCGACCATATTCGTCTTGGATGCTCGTGACTGTGCGGAGGTAAGAATGCTCGCGAAAGACGTCATGACGACGAACGTCATCACCGTCCTCGAAGATACGCCGATTGACGACATCGTCAGAACGTTGCTCAAGTGGCGAATCAGCGGTGTACCGGTCGTTAACGAAAAAGACGAGCTCGTAGGGCTCGTTAGCGAAGGCGATCTGATACGTCGCTCGGGAGCCGAGGAATTCGATGACGGGTCCTGGTGGCTCGCAGGGCTTCTCGCCGCCGAGCCGCAGGAGCCAGCGTATACAAAAGCGGCCGGTCGATTCGCAAAGGACGTCATGACGGCTTCGGTCGTCACAGTCGGCGAAGACGATCGCCTGTCGCGAATTGCAGCAACGCTCGAGCAGCACGGAATCAAGCGCGTCCCCGTAGTCAAAAAAGGCAAAGTCGTCGGCCTCGTGAGCCGCGCGAATCTGCTTCATGGGCTCGCGGCGGACCCGGAGCCGTTACCGGAACCCTTGCCGCCAAAAAAAATACAACCCAGCGGCGACAACAACGTTCGCGCGATGATCCTGAACCGGCTGCATAACGATCTCAAGATCGGCCGCGCGATCAACGTCATCGTGACAAACGGCGTAGCGGATATCTGGGGTGGCGTCGAGAAAGAATCGGAGCGTCAGGACATACGCGTCGCGGTCGAGAACGTCCCGGGCGTGGATTCCGTCAAGGATCATATCTACGTCATGGCTCCGGCATTGAGACATCTTCTCGGAGCAGATAGAAACGACTGATACGGCAAGTCACGAATTTTTCTGAATACCGGAAGGAGCAGGTCTGCCGCGACCGCTCCAGCCTTGACTTCCGATACGGTCGCCCCCATTTTCCTCCGCCTGTCCCTCGAGATTGGCGGATCAATGGCAAGTTCAGAGAAACGTAACGCACATGATCGATCGGTAGCAAAGGTCATCACCGGTATGCCGACCTCGGACGGCGCCGGCGTTTCATTGACGCGGCTGATCGGCACACCGGAGCTCGACATGCTGGATCCGTTCCTGCTGCTCGACTCGATCGAGTCCGACGATCCTGACGACTACATCGCGGGATTTCCTGCGCATCCACACCGCGGCTTCGAGACAGTCACCTATATCCTCGCGGGCAAGATGCGTCACAAGGACAGTACCGGCCGGGAAGGCGTGATCGAAGCCGGCGGCGTGCAGTGGATGACTGCCGGCAGCGGCATCATCCACTCCGAGATGCCAGAGCAGGAAGACGGACTCCTGTACGGATTTCAGCTATGGGTGAATCTGCCCGCGAAGCTCAAAATGAGCGCGCCCGAGTATCGTGAGTTTGCCGCCGAGCACATCGCAGTGGAAACGCGCGACGGCGGTGTCACGATCCGGGTCGTAACCGGAGAGACGAGTCTCGGCACGCGCGGTCCAGTCGATAACGTCGTTACCGAGCCGCTGTTCGTCGATGTCGAGCTTCCGGCGGGAAGCCGTTTCACAGAGCCGGTTCCTGAGTCCCACGGGGCATTTCTGCACATTATCGAGGGCAATGTAGCTGTGCAGGGATCGAACGACGACACGCAGGTAGACGAAGGGGCACTCGCCGTTCTCGAAGGCGGCGACCGTGTAACGCTCGTCGCGGGAGCCGAAGGCGCGCGACTGCTGCTTGTCGCGGGTCGCAGATTGGAGGAACCGGTTGCGCGCTACGGACCGTTCGTCATGAACACGCAGGCCGAACTCATGCAGGCTGCACAGGACTATCAGTCCGGGCGCTTCGTCGCACCGTAGCGGTACCCGCCGGCTTGCAGGGTTCCTCGAGCGTCGTAGACGTGGACGCGACTCGAGCTTAAGACAGGACGTCGAGGCGAGAGGCGCTGTACGAGTCCGCGAATAGCGCGCTTTTGACGCCTTGGCGTATAGTTGGCGCCAAAAGGGGGAATCATGCCGCGTATCGTATTGGCGTATCTGACGCTCTTGTCGCTGCCCGCTCTCGCGCAGAACGGGCCGCAATTCGAAGTCGACCCTTACTGGCCGAAGCCGCTGCCCGCAGGCTGGATCAACGCGACGCTCGGCTCGCCCTGCATCGACTCCCACGACCACATCGCAATCCTGGACCGGCAGAACATCACCGCTGAGGAAGCCGAGACATCCGTGCCGGCAGCGTCGATCATGCTGTTCGACACGGAAGGGAACCTCGTGCGCTATTGGGGCGACCGCAGTAACGTGCCCGACAGCATTCATGGCTGTGCTTTCGACGCGGACAACAACATCTGGGTCGTCGGAAACAATGACGGCATCGCGCAGAAGTACAGCCACGACGGCGAGCTTCTGGTGCAGATCGGCGAACGCGGCGTCCTCGATACCATCGACGGGACCGCCATTCGCGCCCCCGACAACACGATCAACCGCGAACCGCTTAACGCGGGTCAGGACCGCTTCTTCTTCCCGGCCGACGTTGCCGTCGACCCGGAAAACGGCGACGTCTATATCGCGGACGGCTATGGCAACAAGCGCGTGGCCGTGTTCGACAGCGAAGGCCGGTTTCTGCGGCAGTGGGGCCGGCAGGCTACGCTCGAAGAAACGCTCGCAGGCACGGGCGGTGCGTTCACCTATGCGTTACATTGCATCGGCATCAGCAATGCAGGTCTGGTCTACGTCTGCGATCGCGAGGGACTGCGTATGCAGGTCTTCACGAAGCAAGGCGAGTTCGTCCGCAATATCTGGGTAAAGACAGGCAACGCCACGTTGCCCGATACCCGCGGGACCTCCTGGGGGATCGGCTTCTCCACGGACGCGGAGCAACAATATCTCTACATACTCGACGGTCGTCATGAGCAGGTACATGTGCTGGATCACGCGAGCGGTGAGATCCTGTCGTCGTTCGGCCGCCCAGGGCATCAGCTCGGTAACTTCATCGTTGCGCACGGGCTGGCGGTAGATTCACAGGGCCGGATATACGTCGCCGAATCCGGCACAGGGAGGCGCGTGCAGCGCTTCCTGCCGACGGCGAACCAGGGAGGATCACAGTGATCAACCGATTGACGCTTTTCAGTCTCTGCGTTGCCGCTACCCCGGTCATCGCACAGGAGATCCATGACACGTTCGGCTCAACCCAGGCCGACGTAACTCTCGAGATGGTGACGGCGGCCGAGGCTTTGCTCGCCACGCTCGACAATCCCGCACGCGCGTCGCGTGAGGAGATGCTGGACATTCGCACGGATCATCTTCGGCTGTCCATGGACGACGGCAATCGACAGGACTGGAGCTACTGGCCGCGCTCGCAACACGGGCTATTGCTGTCGCTGATGACGACCGAGCAAAGAATCCTGACTCACGAACTGCTCGACACACTGCTGTCCGTCAAGGGCCAGCTGAAAACGACGCAGATCATGGAGCTCGACAATATTCTGGAAGATACGGAGTTTGTCGGTCAGCCGCGCGGCTTCGAGAACTACTACCTGTCGATATTCGGCGTACCGTCGGGGAACGCGCCGTGGGCCTGGCGGTTTCAGGGCCATCATCTGTCACTGAACGTCACGCTCGCGGGCGGAAACATCACGGTGACTCCGTCTTTCCTCGGCGCAACGCCCGCAGAAATTCCAACAGGCTTCATGGCCGGCGTACGCACGCTGCGTGCAGAAGAAGATCTCGGCCGCGCGCTCGTTCGATCGCTCGACGAGGCGGAACGTCAACGGACGATCATCGCTTCTCAGGCCCCGCGCGATATCTTCGCCGGAAATCTCAACGCGAACGAATTTCGCCTGAAGCCACGCGAGGAGTGGGATGTCTGGCGCGAGACGCTGCTGCCGCAAGGCATCGCCGTCGCGGATCTCAGCGAGAGCCAGCGCAACTACGTCCGCCGCATCGTCGACGAAGTCATCACGACCTATCGACCGGAAATCTCTAACGCCTATCTCGAATCGATCGATATCAACGACCTGCATTTCGCCTGGATGGGAAGCACCGAGCGGCGATCACCGCATTACTATCGACTGCAGGGAAACGATTTCGTTTTCGAGTTCGAGAACTTTCAGGGCGACGGCAACCATATCCACACGGTCTGGCGCAGCGAAGCGGGCGATTTCGGCGCTGACCTGCTGGCCAGCCATCACCGAGAAGCACATCGCTGAACGGTTTTTCCGAAGCGCGATCGAACCTCGCTAGAATCTGGACGCCGTAATCAGCGTATCCACTCGTGCCGTACTGGCCATGAAGTCCCGGTCGACTTCAGTGTCGAGCTTGTCCTGTCGGGCGAGCGCAGTTTTCAGGCCATGAAGCGACCAGACATTGTGCGGATGATCGTCGAGTTCATCGCGATAGGCCCGTTCCGCGTCAGCCGGCCGTCCCGCTTCGAGGAATGCGGCGCCTAACCAGTGACGGGCCGCAAAAGGCAGCGCCTCAGGCTCATCGTAAGGAATCTGATCCTCCCACCGAATCGCCTCGTTGAATGCAGCGATGGCCGCATCGAGATCGCCTGCCGTTCGCGCGATCTCGCCGACGAGAATATTCGCGAGCGTGCCGACGATCAGGTTGCCGTCATGAAAACGGAAACCGGCTTCCGTTGTCTCGGTCAGTTCGAGTAACGCGTCGGCCGTCGCCTCCGCCGACCGGACGTCGCCGAGACGCAGTGCCGCATAGCCCATCGCGAAGTCCCACATCGCAGCACTGATCTCTTCTTCGGGGCGGTTGTCGAGCTCGAGCACTTCATCGAAACGACCGAACCTTAGTAGCGTAAGCGCATGATATCTCTCGTTATCAGAGATCTTCGCGTAATCCTTCCCGGCCTGAATCGCGATCGCGCCCTGACCGTCGTTCGATGCCGCGAACAACATCATGTGCAGATTATGCGTCGGGTAAATTGCGACGCCTTCCCCCGTCGCGGCCTTGATATCCGAGTGCCAGGCTACGATGTTGGCGCGCACGGAGTCGTTCCAGCGCCCGACTTCGTTCCAGGTATGCGACGGCATGTGATTGATGTGACTCGCACCGGGTATCCCCGCACTGATGTAATCAGCGCAAGGCTCTGCGAGTTCGGGTCGCTCGGTGGATTCGGTCGCGTGTATGTA
>JAHEKF010000093.1 GCA_024638465.1 Rhodospirillaceae bacterium
ACCTGCAGCGTGCTGCCGCCGTCGGTATTGAAGTTGAACTCCGCCTGGATTCGATCGCGGTCAACGGTCGCGCCCGGGAAGGCGCCCGTTTCGAGGACGCTGTTCGAGAGTGCCAGCAGGTAGAGGAGCTCATCTGCATTCCGGTCAACGGCCAGCTCCGGATGGTGGTTCAACGGTATACCAGTCGACGGCGTCGCGCTCGACATATCGCAGTTGAAATCGCCGTTGACGTACTGCCGCCCGTTAGGCAGCGTGAAATTCATGCAGGCATCCCGCGCCGATTCGGAGAGATAGGGCTCGATGGGAGCGTCGTCATCGGTCTCGAGCGAGTAGTAGGTGACCTCCATGTCGAAGTTGTTGTTGGGCGTCCACTTGAGCTTGCCCGTGATGAAGTCGGTCGCCTGGCCGCCGAGCTTGATGCCGTCGGAGGATACCCACTCGTCGGCGCCGTCGTAGTCATCGGTGTAGATGTTGAACATGTAGCCGAGCGTGTCGGTGATCGGGCCGTCCAGGCCGACGTGAAGCTGGTTTCTACCGAGATCCGACGTGCCGGCGTAGAACTCGCTGTTGAACGTATCGCCCGGGTCCGCAGTCACGTAGTTGAGCGCGCCGCCGAAAGTCGCACGTCCGAACGCCGTGCTTTGCGGTCCGCGCAAGACCTCGACACGCTCGAGGCCGGCAAACTGCATCGAGCCGATGTTGCCCAATACGGGCATGCCGTCGATGAAGACGCTGACTTTCTGCCGCAGCGGATTCTGGTTTTGTGCCTGCACGCCGCGTACGCCGGGACGCGCGCCGTTGCGGTCGCGCTCCTCGCCGTAGTTGATGCCCGGCGTGAGCTGGAAGAGATCGTACTGATCCCGGATTCCGGACTCGTTGATGAAGTCACTGGAAATCACCGAGATCGATACCGGTACATCCTTCAGGCTCTCTTCGCGCTTGCGCGCGGTAACAACGACCTCCTCGAGCACCGAGCCCAGGACGTCACTGCCTTCCTGGGCCAGTGCCGGCCCTGCGCCGATCGCGAATGCGGCTGCCAGGCTGAGCGTCGCTAGAGAGATGCCGGCTCTGGATAGCGCCGTGATATTGGGTTGTAGTTTCATGTTTGCCCTCACCTTTTACGGGTACTTAACGAGATAGGCCACACTCGTAGCAGCGTCACCACACCAAGTCTAAAAAGTACGTAATCTACAAATACGCTCGTCGTATTCGCTGGTCAACACGTAGGTGATACCGAATGCGGTGAGCGCCATGCGCTTCACGTATACTGTTGCGAACGCGCAACGTAGAGTGCCTGAACCGGCATTCGGCTGACGCAGGAGAAGTGCTTTCGACCCTTCGGTGGCGCTAACGTGAAGCGCGTGGCTTTCGCTCCCGGTACCGATGTCGGCGGGCTATGTCGTTGTTCTCGCGCGCCCGCCAGTTGGCGAAAAATAACCGCTTCCAGTCCAGGTGCGCGATTCCTGCTGTGGTCGGCGGAAACGGCGTGTCCGGTGACGCGGCGTGCGACTCGTTTCGCATGGAATCTTTCGTTCTGCTTATGAAGGCCTTCTCAAACACGGGAAGCGGGTAGAATCGAGCCGACAAAGGGCCGCAGAAAAAGGGGGGGGCTCGCGTGAGAAACGCTCCACGGATCGGCATCATCGGCGTGTTGTTGTTCACCTTAACGGTTCAAGCGGCGCCGTCCGTCTACCCGACAGGGACGACGATCTATGATCCGGACAGAGCGTGGAACGGCTACACCGTTTTCCGGACCAACAACCCCCCGGGCGATGTCCTGATCGACATGAACGGCCGCGAGATACGCCGTCTAACGGACACCGCTAGCCAGCCGGCGCAAATTCTGCCGGGCGGCGACATTATCGGCGCATCGATACGACGCCAGCCTCATCAGGAATTCGTCGCCCTCGTGCAGTGGGATTGGGAAGGCAACGAAGTCTGGCGCTTCGACCGAACTGAGCAAGTGAGGACCGAGGACGGAAATACGGTTTGGGCAGCACGTCAGCATCACGACTGGCAGAGAGAGGGTAGCCCTGCCGGATACTACGCTCCGGGCAACGCTCCGCTCTTAACCGGCGGCCGCACGCTGATTCTCGCGCACAAAAACGTCACCGTGCCGGCAATTAGTGACAGGCGCCTCGAGGACGACTACATTCTCGAGGTCTCGTGGGAAGGAGAGGTACTCTGGGAGTGGCTCGCGAGCGACCACGTAGACGAATTCGGTTTCTCTGAGCAAGCGCGCGACGCGATTCACTGCTGTGTCGAGTGGAACGAGGCGCGTCAGAGCGCCGATTGGCTACACATCAACTCCATGTCCTACGTCGGCGCTAATCGCTGGTACGACCAGGGCGATACCCGCTTTCACCCGGAAAACATCATCATCAGCGCGCGCAACGCGAACATCATTGCGATTATTGCTCGGTCCGGTGAGATTGTCTGGAGAATGGGACCGGACTACCGCGAGTCGAAAGCGCTGGCCGAGCTCGGTCAGATCAGCGCGCAGCATCATGCGCATATCATCCCTGAAGGGCTGCCAGGCGCCGGTAATATGATGGTGTTCGATAACGGCGGCACTTCGGGCTACGGCGCGAGCAGCCCCGGGGCGCCGGAGGGAATCAATACCGTCACGCGTTATTATTCACGTGTTGTCGAGGTTAATCCCGTAACCTACGAGAAAATATGGGAATATTCAGTTCCCGGAAATAGCAACTTTCTGTTCTTCAGCCGCAACGTGAGCTCGGCACAGCGGCTGCCGAACGGCAACACCCTGATTACGGAAGGGGCCGACGGGCGGTTATTCGAGGTCACGTCCGAGAACGAGATCGTCTGGGAGTACGTGCTGCCCTATTTCAGCACCGGTGCCTACCCGGTACCGGGGACTTACCGGGCTTATCGCGTCCCCTACGACTGGATTCCCCAGTTGCCGCAGCCGGAGGAGCGCCGGGTCGTTCCTCCGGTCCTCAGTGAATTCCATATTGAGCCGCAGGAGTAGACAACAATGACAGGCAACATCAGACAGATGGTCGTTGCGATCGGATCGGGATTACTCGTTCTTTTCGCGGGTAGCGCATCGGCGTACGAGGCATCCCGCGGTCCGACGGAGCTCGTCTACTGGGATCCGCACCAGGCCTATCCCGGCTACACCATGGTCAAGCCTCAACGGGTCGAGGGTGTGTACCTGATCGACATGGCCGGTCAGGTCGTGCAGTACTTCCCGGATTTCGGTGACGCCTACCTGCAGGAGGACGGTACCATCTTCGGGACCGTCGGCAACCGGACCTTCGCGATCAACGACTGGGAAGGTAACAGGCTCTGGGAGTATCCCGAGCGCCGCGATGGCTATAACCCGCACCACGATTTCCTGCGCATCTACAACGAGGAACTCGACGACTACACGATTCTTTTCATAGCTAACGCTCCGTTGACGCACGATGAAGTCATCGAACTCGGTGCGGATCCCGACGCCGTGGATCGCTACGATGACGCGGAGATGGATGTGATCGTCGAAGTCGACAGCAGCGGTACGGTCGTCTGGGAATGGCGCTTCCGCGATCATCTCGTCCAGGACATCGATCCCTCGCTAGCGAACTACGTCGGCCGCGGCAGCACGATCGCCGACTATCCCCAGCGCCTCGACATCAACTGGGGCGTCGTCTCCTCGGACTACCTGCACTGCAACGGGCTCGACTACAATCCGGAGACGGGCCACATTGCCATCAGCTCCAACCGAACCCACGAGATCTTCATCGTCGACCACGACGGCACATTCGTCGCCGGCGATCCCGAGGAAAGTCATCGTCTCGCCGCGAGTGAAGCGGGCGATTTCCTCTACCGTTTCGGCAATCCCGCGAACTACGGCCAGGGCGAGTATCCGCACTACGCGAAGAAGAACTGGTCGCTGCAGGAGTTCTCGGGCCACAAGCAGATCGGCGGCAACCACGACATCCAGTGGATCAAGGAAGGCCTCCCCGGTGCCGGCAATCTGCTGCTGTTCAACAACGGCCTGACGGTACCGCGCGGTCAGGGCGACTCCGACCCGCAGTCGGAGTTTCTCGAACTCAATCCTTACCTCGATGCGAACGGCATCGAAAGAGATCACTATGTGAATCCGCCCGAGGCAGGTTACACGGACGTCATGCCGGGAACGAAGGACTCCCAGGGTCCGCGCGCGACCCGGCTGTTCTCGAACCAGATCGTCTCCATGTATCACACGACCGATGGCTTCAACAGCCACCACGGCTCGGCCGTGCAGCGCTTCCCGAACGGCAATACGCTCGTGCAGCTCGCACGGGTCGGTCGAATGGTGGAGGTGTCGCCGGCGGGTGAAGTCGTCTGGGAGTACGTCAATCCGATTACCTGGAGCGGTCAGATCGTGACAACCCTGATTACCTCGGATCCGGATCACCAGAACACCTATAACGGCTGGTCGCCGCTCCGATGGGCGCCGGATTATCCGGGTCTCGCCGGCAAGGACCTGTCGCCGAAAGGGCCGATCACGCAGTTCCACGGCAGCACGGGCGGGGCGGACGCCGAACGCGCCGCAGGCGCGCCGGCCGATCAGCCGGTCGAGGAGCGCTACTGATGGACGCATATGCGCTGCGAGCCTCCGCAACCGTTCTGGGGCTCACTGTCGTCGCGGCGGGCAATCTCGCTGCCTATGAATCCTCGCGTGGGCCGACTGAGCTGATCTATTGGGATCCGCAGAAGGCGGTTTCGGGCTATTCGTTCGTCAGGCCGCGCGGACCGCACGCTACCGGCGTCTACTTAATCGATATGGCCGGCCAGGTCGTCAACTTCCTGCCGGGATTCAGGGACGCCTACCTGCTCGAGGACGGCACGATATCCGGCACGAAAGGGACGGATACATTCGTCCATACCGAATGGGACGGCAGGATTCTCTGGGAGCATACGGAGACTCGCGAGACCTACCACCCGCACCATGACTTCCTGAGGATCTACAACGCCGAACTCGAGGACTTCACCGTGCTCTACGTGGCCAATGTCGACCTGACTCACGAGGAAGTCGTCGCGCTCGGTGCCGATCCGGACGCCGTCGACCGCTACGAGGGTGTCCAGATGGACGCCATCGTCGAGGTCGACCGCAATGGCAACATCGTCTGGGAATACCATTTCAAGGATCACGTCGTGCAGGACCGCTCGCCGCGAGCCAACAACTATGTCGGCAGAGGAAGGAGCATCGCCGACTACCCGGGACGACTCGACATCAACTTCGGCGTCGCGTCACGCGACTATCTGCACGTGAACGGTATCGACTACAACCCCGAGTCCGGTCACCTCGCGATCAGCTCCAACCGGACTCATGAGTTCTACATCGTCGATCATGACGGCACGTTCGTCGCCGGCGATCCGGAAGAGAGCCTGCGGCTCGCCGCCAGCGAAGCCGGCGATTTCCTCTACCGTTTCGGAAATCCCGCGAACTACGGCCAGGGCGAGTATCCGCACTACGCGAAGAAGAACTGGTCGCTGCAGGAGTTCTCGGGTCACAAGCAGACGGGCGGCAACCACGACATCCAGTGGATCAAGGAAGGCCTCCCGGGTGCCGGCAACCTGCTCCTTTTCAACAACGGGCTGACGGTTCCGCGCGGTCAGGGCGACTCCGACCCGCAGTCGGAGTTTCTCGAACTCAATCCTTACCTCGATGCGAACGGCATCGAAAGAGATCACTATGTGAATCCGCCCGAGGCGGGTTACACGGACGTCATGCCGGGGACGAAACAGGGCCAGGGGGCGCGGCCGACGCGTCTTTTCTCGCAGCAGATCGTCTCGATGTATCACACCACCGACGGTTTCAACAGCCATCACGGCTCGGCCGTTCAACGGCTGCCGAACGGCAATTCCATGGTCAATCTTGCCCGTGTCGGACGCATGCTCGAGATCACCCCTGACGGTGAAGTCGTCTGGGAGTACGTCAACCCCGTGACGACCGACGGAATCAGGGAGACCGTGATTACTTCAAAGCACGACAACAACTGGGGCGGCTGGTCGCCGATGCGTTATCCCGTGGATCATCCCGGCCTGGCCGGCAAGGACCTGTCGCCGAAAGGGCCGATTACGCAGTTTCACGGCACGGCCGCGCCAGCCGACGGTGTGCCGGCCGGCGGTAATTCGCTGGACTTGCCGGAAGAGGAGCGCTACTAATGATTCGCGCACGTAAACGGGCACTGACTGTCGTGGCGGGAATGGCTGCGGTCGCCGCAGGCAATCTCTCAGCCTACGAATCCTCGCGCGGGCCGACCGAACTCATCCACTGGGATCGGGCGAAAGCGTTCAACGGCTATACGCTCGTCCGGCCGCGCGGCGCCGGCGTCTTTCTGATCGACATGGCCGGCGATGTCGTCAAGTACTGGCCCGAGCTGACGGGTGCCTATTTCATGGATGACGGCACGATCGTCGGCAGCAAACGCGGCGCGGACTTCGTCGAGGTAGACTGGGACGGTAACGTGCTGTGGGAGTATTCCGAAACTCGCGAAAACTACCATCCGCATCACGACGACCTCCGGATTTACAACGAGGCGCTCGGCGAGCACACGTGGATCTATATCGCGAACGTCGATATGAGTCATGAAGAGGTCATCGAACTCGGCGCCGATCCGTCACGCGCCGAGCGCTACGACGACGTGCAGATGGATGCGATCGTCGAGGTCAACCGCGCGGGCGAAGTGATCTGGGAGTGGCACTTCAGCGATCATCTCGTTCAGGACTACTCGCCCGATAAGAAGAACTATGTCGGCGAAGGCCGGACGATCGCCGACTACCCGGGTCGCATCGACATCAACT
>JAHEKF010000006.1 GCA_024638465.1 Rhodospirillaceae bacterium
TTTCGCCGTCACGGGCTTCGCGTGCTGGTCGGCCACTCGCGCAAGTCGTTCATGAATCATCTTGCAGTCGATGAAACGGCGAGGGACTTGCTGACTCTCGGCGCCTCGCTGAATCTTTGCCATCAGGGTATCGACATCCTTCGCGTACACAATGTGCCGCTGCACAGCACCGCGTTTCGCGGCTGGAGCCATTCCTGATCTCAGGCGGTTCGGCGCTCGATACCGCGCTTCATGATTTCGAGCTGCGTCTGGACCTTCGCCAGACTCTCCTGGTATTCGGACTCGACATCCGAATCGGCGACGATGCCCCCGCCCGCCCAGGCATAGAGCAGGTTCCGGTGCCGGACCAGCGTTCTTATCGCGATATTCGTGTCCATTGAACCGTCAAAGCCGATATAGCCGATCGAACCGCAGTAGACGCCACGGCGATGGGGTTCGAGAGATTCGATGATCTCCATGGCTCTGACTTTCGGCGCGCCCGTTATCGAACCGCCCGGGAAACAGCCCCTGAGCACGTCCACGACATGGGCATCCGGCGCAAGCGTGGCGCGCACAGTACTCACAAGATGATGAACGTTGGCGTAGCTCTCAATGTCGCAGATCGAATCGACGACGACAGAACCAGGCGCGCAGGACTTCCCCAGATCATTGCGCAGGAGGTCGACGATCATGATGTTCTCTGCCCGATCTTTACTGCTGTTTCGCAGCTCCTCCGCCAATTCCAGATCGCGTTGCGCAGGCAGCGCCCGCGCGCGAGTGCCCTTTATCGGCCGCGTCTCGACCCTTGCCCCCCTCACACGAAGAAAGCGCTCCGGAGAGGACGAGAGGACATCGCCGCCCGGCGTCGAAAGGTACGCCGCGAACGGCGCCGGGTTGAGATCGCGCAACCGCTCATACGCCTGCCACGAGTCTCCGCGAACCTCTGCGCTGAAGCGTTGGGTGAGATTGACCTGATAACAGTCGCCTAGCCGAATATGTTCCTTTACGCGTTCGAAAGCGTCCCCATAGGCCTCGCGATCGAGGTTGGACACGATGGGAGAAACGACGCGAAACGGTTCTTCAGCTTCGGCATCTCGGGGCGTCGAAACTTGTTCGATGATGTCGGACCAGAGATCGCAGGTTCGTTCATCTCGCCCCTCGCCCGTAAGCCACGCAAGTCGGCGCTGATGGTCGACGACGACAACCCAGTCGTAGAAACCAACAGCCATATCCGGCATGTCGATGTCGCGATGCGCGAGGCGTGGCAGACGCTCGAAACGCCGCCCAAGGTCGTAGCCGAAGTAACCGATTGCCCCACCCGAAAACGGCAAGTCGTTCCGCGGCGCGGTTCGCCCGCCGAGTCTGTCGCGTAATAATGCGAGCGGATCGTCGCGGAAGAACTCGGATCCGCTCCTCGTCGCGATTTCCGTTACTTCACCGCGTGTCTCCAGCGTCAGATAGGGGCAGGCCGAGAATATGTCGTAGCGGCCACGACCGCTCGCAGGACGACCGCTGTCGAGTAGCACGGACCAGGGCTGAGCACTGAACGTTCGAAATCGCCGGATGGTATCCGGCTGATATTCGAGCTCTACAACTCTCGGAAAACTCACAAGGTGGGCTTCTGCTGCGCGCGAACGATTCGGGAGGAATCCGACCTTATCACGCCGGTTTAGTTCGAATCTGCCGGTAGTGATGCCATACGAGACGCGCGGCTACGGCTCGGCGAGGGTGCCAGCGCCAGCCATCGTCGCCCAGATCATCGACCGGGTGGCCCGGAAGTATCTCCGCGACGCCCTGCCGCAACGCAAGATCGCCGGGAGGCCAGACGTCTATTCGACCGAGAGCCGACATGACGTAAATCGACGCGGTCCACGGGCCGATACCGGGCTGCTCGACAAGCGTCGCGGTCGCCTCAGCGTCGCTCATCTTGGCCAGCTTACCGAGCGACAGCCGACGCTCGACGATAGCTCGACCGAGCTCGTGACAGTACCTCGACTTCTGTCTCGTCAATCCCATCGTACGAAGCTTCTCCGGGCCGGCATCGAAAAGCCGCCGCGCGGACATTCCGCCCAGCGACGCTTTCAGTCGCCGGTGGATCGTGTCAGCCGCCGCGATCGAGATCTGTTGTTCGAGAATGATCTTGACGAGCGCATCAAGTCCCGGCTTGCGTGTCCAGAACGCGGGAACACCCCAACGGTCGACGATCGCCCGAAGCTCGGGGTGCTGCCCGGCGAGCTCCAGAGCATGAACCGGAAATGTATCGGCCGTCAGTTCCAAATTCGCTCCTGTCTGCCTGATGATAGAATCCCGCAGCGCGCTGCTGCACTCGCGCGAGCGACAGGACCGAAATTAGATACCACCATGAAAAAGATAATGGTATGCCTCAAACGCGTTGTTGACTACAACGTCCGCGTGCGCGTCAAACCCGATGGCTCCGGGCTAGCGCTCGACGGCGTAAAGATGGCAATTAACCCCTTTGACGAGATCGCACTGGAAGAGGCGCTGCGGATTCGCGAGCGAGATGGTGCCGAAGAAATCGTAGCAGTGTCCATCGGATCGACAGATTGTCAGCAACAGCTGCGCACCGGGCTTGCCATGGGTGCTGATCGCGCGCTTTTGATCGAAACCGACAGTGACCTGGAGCCGCTCGCTGTCGCGCGAACCCTGAAGGCGCTTGTCGATCGCGAACAGCCCGATCTGGTCATCATGGGCAAGCAGGCGATCGACGGTGACAACAACCAGACGGGCCAGATGCTCGCATCGCTTTGGGATCGACCACAGGCTACGTTTACTTCTGAACTCACCATCGACGGCGAAGTCGCGACCGCTACCCGTGAGGTCGATGCCGGGCTGGAAGTTATCGAATTCGACCTTCCGGCGGTCGTGACGACCGATCTTCGTCTGAACGAACCTCGATACGTCAAGTTACCCGACATCATGAAGGCAAAAAAGAAACCGCTCGACGTCATCGCGATCGACGAAATAACCGACGATACGGCGCCCATGTTTGCTGTCACCAACGTCGCACCACCAGCCGAGCGCGCGAAAGGCATAATCGTCGACGACACCGTAGCACTCGTCGCCGCACTGAATGACAAGGGCTTGATCTGATGGGACGAGTCCTGATTTGCGCCGAGCACGATGGTGAGCGATTAAACCTCAGTACCGCTAAATGCGTTAGCTGCGCCAACAGCTTCGCAAACGACGGGATCGATATCGCAGTACTCTCTGAAAACGGTGGCGCAATAGCTTCAGAAGCGAGCGCTATCGATGGCGTGTCGAAGGTCCTGCATATTGATTCGAACGACAACGGCGCGCCGCTCGCCGCGATCTGGGCACCGCAGATCGCCGCGCTGGCGACCGATTATAGTCACGTGTTCGGACCGTCTACGACGTTCGGTAAAGACCTGATGCCGCGCGTTGCCGCCTTGCTCGGTACCGGACAGCTGAGCGACATCATGTCGACAACGGATGGACGCGTATTCCAGCGTCCGATTTATGCGGGTAATGCGATCGTTACAGTCGATGCGAGCGCTTGCTCGATAATCGTTGCCACGGTAAGAACCGCTTCTTATGTCGCCGCCGAAGAAGGCGGAAACGCTACTATCGAACACCGCGCTACCGAAGCCGAAATTCCATCGCACACTCGCTATGTCGAACTGAAGGGAGATACCGGTGGCGGCAGACCGGATCTTCAGACCGCTGCGCGGGTTGTTTCCGGAGGCCGCGCCCTCGGCAGCGAAGATAATTTCAAGCTGATCTACGATCTCGCCGACCGGATAGACGCAGCCGTCGGCGCTTCGCGCGCAGCGGTAGACTCGGGCTACGTCGCGAACGACCTGCAGGTCGGCCAGACCGGTAAAATCATCGCGCCCGACCTCTATATTGCGATTGGCATATCCGGCGCGATTCAGCACCTTACGGGAATTAAGGATGCCGGAACGATAGTCGCCATCAACAAGGATTCGGAAGCGCCAATTTTCGAAGTCGCGGATTTCGGTCTGGTAGCCGATTTATTCGACGCGGTTCCGGATCTGATTGCCAGACTCGGCCGTTAGCAGCTCACGATTTATCCGGGTTCTGAACGCGCGAGGTGTCATGCCTCTCCAGCGACGAAACGCGCGACTGAACCCGCTGTGATTCGCGAAACCCGCAAGCGTCGCGATCGATGCAATCGAGCGACCTCGATCCCGTAACATCTGCTCCGCGAGCTCCATGCGCGCTTCATTCACAAGGTCGGTATAGGACGTCTCGGCTTCTGCAAGGCGTCTCTGCAACGTGCGCCGCGCGATATTCAGCTCACGCGCCACACGTTCCAGCTTCGGATACCCGCCCGGCAGGAGCCGGAGCACGATCATTTTCAGACCGGCCAGCTGATCCGTACTGCTCGGGTATGAAGCAGTAATTTCGTTCGATTTCGGCGGATTTCGGTGCGCAGAGTCGGTGGACATAGTGGTTCGTATCGCTAGCGCCAAAAGCGCGCAGTGAAGGACATCAGGCCCGGTCAAACCGTTAAATGACGAACGACTATAGGCACTGATTGTTGCGGGCATATTACAAAGACCGCCATCGAGCTATTCCGCGAACACGCGCCGGACCTCGGCTGCGATCATTTCGACGCCTCGCACCACCGTAGCTTCATCCTGCGCGTAAGAGATTCGCAGGCATTCATCCCGGTGCTGCCAGGGCTCGTTTACACCGGGAAAGAAATGATGCCCGGAGATTACGAAGACGCCGCTATCCTTAAGGCGTGAGTACAGTCTCGCGCTGGATATGGGCAGACCCGGTAGCCAGAGCCAGAGGAAGAAAGCGCCTTCAGGAACGTGGAGCTTGTGCGGAATATCCGCCAGCTTGTCCTTCAGTAGCTCGCAAGCCGCCAGCGCCTTGCTGCGATAAAACGGCGTAATGAGATTCTCGCACAATGACAGAATCTTGCCGCTCGCTATCAATTCCTCCGTTAGTACCGGACCGACGCTACCGACCGCGAGACTCAGCACCGCGGTCATCCGCGTCAGTGCGGCTATAACCTCCTCCCTTGCGATTACGATTCCGGTACGCACGCCGGGTAATCCGAGCTTCGACAGACTCATGCAAAGTATGATGTTGTCGTTCCATAGTGGTGTTGCGTCCGTAAACACGATCCGCGGAAACGGCAAACCGTACGCGCTATCGAGTATCAGAGGTACGTCTGCTTCTCTCGCCATCTTGTCGAGCGCTGCGAGCTCATCGTCGGTGATAACGTTCCCGGTCGGATTAGTCGGACGGGAAACACAGACGGCCGCAACGTCTTGCGCGATCGTCAGCGCATCGAAGTCGACACGATATTTGAAGTAATCGTCCTCCAGCTCCTGAATCTTCGGCAGCCGCGCGACAAAATGTTCTTCTTCGAGCCCAACGTCGGTATAGCCGATGTACTCGGGCGTTACGGGCAAGAGAACGCGCTTCCGGCTGCCATCCGAGAATTCACCCGCGAGCAAGTTAAACAACAGGAAAAATCCCGTCTGGCTACCGGCGGTCAGAGCGACGTTGTCCGCCGAAAGTGCCCAGCCGTACTCGCGCGTTAACAGCTCCGCAAGAAGACGTCGAAAGCGGCGTTCGCCACTGGGGTCCGCATAGTTACCGACGAGGCGTTCGAAGCTGGCCTCGTCGGCCGCGATCTCTTTCAGTCGCTGCCTGAAGATCTTCTGGACTTCCGGGATCCGGCCCGGGTTGCCGCCGCCAAGAAGCAGCGTCGCCGCATCACTGTCCGTTGCGACGCCAAGATCCTCCATGAGCTCGAGCGCCCCGGTCGAACGAGTGTAGCGTTTACCGAATTTCGACCAGTCACCTGTCATGCTGCGCTTCTACTCCCGGCGCCGGCCGCCGTCAACCTAATCCTGTTCGTACGCCGGTGTATGATGATCCTGCGGTCCGTTGACCGACGGCCGGGATAATAAGAACTCGAAGGGGGCTCGAAAATGCCACTTTGGCTACAAGCACTTCTTGCCGTCTTGCCAATATTGACGGCCGCCGTACTGTTGATCGGCTTTCGCATCGCTGCAAGAACGGCCATGCCGATCGTCTATCTGCTCGCCGCGCTGATCGGCTGGTTCGCCTGGAAAATGTCGGTCGCACAGATCATGGCCGCAAGCATTCAGGGCCTGTTCGTAACTTTCGACATATTGTTCATTATCTTCGCGGCGATACTGCTGTTGAACACACTGAAGAACTCCGGAGGTGTCGCTGCGATACGCGCGGGCTTCGCGACCATCAGTCAGGACAGGCGGGTCCAGGTTGTGCTCATAACCTGGCTATTCGGCAGCTTTATCGAAGGCGCGTCGGGATTCGGCACGCCGGCCGCGATCACTGCTCCACTAATGGTAGCTATCGGGTTTCCCGCCGTAACCGCGGTCATGCTCGGCATGATGGTACAGAGTACGCCCGTCACTTTCGGCGCTGTCGGCACGCCGATACTCGTCGGCGTACGGGGTGGACTGGAGAACCCGGCCATCGTCGAGCAGCTGGCGGAGCGAGGACTGACGTTCGCCGACTATCTCCAGCTCGTTACCAGCAACGTCGTCGTCATCCACGCGATCGTCGGCACGATCATGCCGCTTCTGATGATCATGATGATGACGCGGTTCTTTGGCCGAAACCGTTCCTGGACCGAGGGCTTATCGATATGGCCATTCGCGCTCCTGGGTGGCATCTCGTTCACGATTCCATATGTGCTGACCGGTTTGATGCTCGGGCCGGAATTTCCATCCATGCTCGGAGCTCTGATCGGGTTGCTCATCATGACCACGGCCGCACGCCACGGGTTTCTGGTGCCGAAGGATTCCTGGGATTTCGCGCCACGCGACGACTGGCCACGCAGCTGGAACGGCCGCCTGGATCTCAATCTGGAAGACCCGCCGCAAAACATGACGACGGCGCGCGCCTGGGCACCCTACCTGCTGGTCGCGGTCCTGCTCGTACTGACGCGCCTGCCGCGCCTTCCTGTTGGCGCGTGGCTCCGCGAATTCGTGATCGGCTGGGATGGCATTCTCGGCACGCAGATTTCTGCGGCCACGACCCCGCTGTATTTACCAGCGGCCATCCTATTGCTCGTCTCGATCGCCACGGTCGGCATGCATGGCATGAAAATCGAGCGATTTACGTCAGCGCTCACGGAATCGACCAAGACGTTATTGGGTGCCGGTTTCGTTCTGATTTTTACAGTGCCGATGGTCCGGATCTACATCAATTCCGACGTCAACGCGCTCGGGCTGCAGAGCATGCCGATAGCGATGGCCGACTGGGTCTCAATGAACGTTGGCGCCGTATGGCCATTCTTCGCGCCTTTCATCGGCGCGCTGGGAGCGTTCATCGCCGGCAGCAATACGGTCAGCAATCTGATGTTCACGCTATTCCAGTACGGTGTTGCGAACGCATTGAATATCTCCGGCGCGATGATCGTCGCGCTGCAAGCCGTCGGCGCGGCTGCGGGCAACATGATCGCGATCCACAACGTCGTCGCCGCTTCTGCAACGGTCGGTCTGCTCGGCCAGGAAGGTGCAACATTACGCCGGACGATTCTCCCGACAATCTACTACCTGGTCGCGACCGGCTGTCTGGGCCTGATCGCGATCTACGTGCTCGACGTCACCGACCCGCTGCTGAGCTGAACCGCTAGAGGTCGGACCCGGACCGCCCCGGTTTTACGGATACTCACGAGGTCTCAAGGGGGCGGCCACCGCAGCGTTGGGCACGGCGTTGACGGATATGGGAGGGCCCGGATAGTGCGGCGAACGTCGTAGACGAGGAGCGTGCCATGGACGGCAGTTAAGCGACGAGGACACGATTCGAGGCGAGACACGGACGTCGAGCCGAGATTAAGTGAGCCGGCGCTATCCGGTGCCGACCATTGGCCGAAAAGTTGGCGGCTGCAGCTACGTCTGGATTCGGTGTGGATGGGCGTAGACGTTGAAGCGATCCGGCTTGAGGAAACCCACGAGGGTCATGCCGAACTCCTCGGCCAGCTCGATCGCAAGCGACGACGGCGGACCGACGGCTGCGACGAACGGTAGCCCGGCCATCATCGCTTTTTGCATGAGCTCGAAGCTCGCGCGCCCGCTAAGCACGACACCGAATTCTGTAAGCGGTAACTCGTCGCGAATGAGCGCCTGCCCGATCAGTTTGTCCAGCGCGTTATGTCGGCCTACATCTTCGCGAACAGCGAGAACTTCGCCCTTCGCATTGAACAGACCGGATGCGTGCAATCCGCCTGTCTCTTCGAACATGTCCTGCATCTGCAATAGCGCCTCGGGTAACGCGCCAAGACTTTCAGGCGCCAGCCGCAGGCTGGAATCACGCGAATCAAAGCGTCCCTGAACGGCGACCGCATCAAGCGACGACTTGCCGCAAACACCACAACTCGACGATGTGTAGAAGTGGCGCTCCAGCCGGTCGAGATCGACTTCGACATCGTTCTCCAGCTCGACGCGAACGACATTGATGAGTCCGTTCGGCGCGGGCGGTCCGCATGGCCCGATCGACCTCAGGTCGGCGCGATTTCTTACGATGCCTTCCGTAAACAGGAACCCTGCGGCAAGCTCGTCGTCGTTGCCCGGTGTTCGCATCGTGACCGAAATGCTCTGCTGCGCGCGCTTTCCGTCCGGGCGCGTGTAAGCCAGACGGATCTCCAGCGGCTCCTCGGTCGCGACCGCGTCGGTGGCCTTGCCGGACTTGCCCTCACCAACTCGGTCGATAGTGAAATGCCGCACGCTACCCTTATCGTTAGCGGCTCTGGCGGTCATCTCGGAATCTCGCGCACCCGCGAAGCGTCGATCTCACTCACATTGCGACAGCCGAGCAAGCGCATGTCGCGCTCGATGTCGGTCTTCAGGATCTCGAGTGCGCGGTCGACGCCTGCTTCCCCGCCCGCGCCGAGGCCGAAAAGATACGGCCTGCCGGCCGCGCAGACCGTCGCGCCAAGCGCGAGCGCTTTCATGACGTGAACGCCGCGGCGAACGCCGCCTTCGAGGATAATCTCGAGTTTACCGCCCACCGCGTCTACCACTTCCGGCAGAATCTCGATGGGCGCGGGCGACGTGTCCAGCTGGCGGCCACCGTGGTTGGAGATTACGACCGCGGTGGCGCCGACTTCAGCGGCGCGACGTGCGTCGTCGGCACACATGATGCCTTTAATCGCAAACGGACCGCCCCATTCCTTTATCATCCACTCGGCATCGTCCCAGCTTACCGTTCTGTCGAGCTGATCGTTGAAGAAACTTACGAGCGTCGTTACGTCGCCGCTGATGCGGTCGCGAACGTTCGCCAATTCGATCGGTTTGTGCGTGAAGTAGTTCCAGACCCAGCGTGGATGCATCGCAAAATTGAAAAGCGTCGCGGCGGTCAGCTTCGGCGGGATCGTCATACCAGTCACGAGATCGCGTTCGCGATTGCCCGCGATCGGTACGTCCACCGTCAATGCGAGCGCGGCATAGCCCGAGTCCTTGCAGCGCTGGATGAATTCACGATTGAGACCACGATCTTTGAATACATAGACCTGGAATACTTTCGGACCTTCAGTCGCTGCCGCGGCCTCTTCGATACTCTCTGTCGAGATCGAGGAAAGTGAATAGAGCGTGCCCGCTCGATGCGCCGCACGGGCGACGCCCGTTTCACCGTGATGGTGAAACAGTCTCGACATCGCCGTGGGCGAACAGAAAAACGGCATCGAGATCTCCTGACCGAAGACCTTCGTGCGCATGTCGATTTCGCTTACATCGACGAGAAAGTGCGGCACGAGCTCCCACCGATCGAAAGCCGAGGTGTTCTGCCGCATCGTCCACTCGTCGCCGGCGGCACCGTCTATGTAATGGAACATGGCGGCGGGCATGCGCTTCTGTGCGCGCTCGCGGAGCTTGGCGATGTTGTAGCAACGATCCAGAGATTTTGAGAACACAGAAATCCTTCGAGCCGAGCGCCCCGCTCAGGGGGTCGATTTAATCCGCACCGAGATCCTCGGGGTAATATTCGAGGACGCTCATGACCGGATAGGGCGCCATGCCACCGAGCGCGCAGAGCGACCCGTCAACCATCGTCTCGCAGAGCTCCTTCAATAGCTCAATATTGGCGCCGCGATCGACGTCACTCCGAATTCTGTCGATCACTTCTACCCCACGAACGGCACCGATTCGGCAGGGTGTGCACTTGCCGCAGGACTCGATCGCGCAGAACTCCATGGCAAAGCGCGCCTGTTCGGCCATGTCCACGGTATCGTCGAAGACGACGAGCCCGCCGTGGCCGAGCATTGCTCCGAACTCGGCGAAAGCCTCGTAGTCGAGTGGTGCGTCGAATTTCGATGGATGGACATAGGCACCGAGAGGGCCGCCGGCCTGGACGGCCCGAATCGGCCTCCCGGTCGCCGTCCCGCCACCGAAATCCTCGAGCAGCTCGCGCAGCGTCCTGCCGAATGCAACCTCGACGAGTCCGCCTTGCCTGACATTGCCCGCGAGCTGCACGGTCAGTGTGCCGCGCGATCTGCCCGTACCGAAATCCCGATAGAACCCGGCGCCTTTCGCGAGAATGATCGGCACGGTCGCAAGGCTGATAACGTTGTTGACGATCGTAGGCGCACCGAAAAGTCCCTTGATCGCGGGCAGCGGCGGACGGTAGCGGATCATGCCGCGCTTGCCTTCGAGACTCTCCAGCATCGACGTCTCTTCGCCGCAGATGTAGGCACCCGCCGCAACCCGAACCTCGAGCTCGAACGTCTGCCCGCTACCGGCAACGTCTTCGCCGAGATAGCCAGCCGCGTGCGCACTCGCGATCGCTTCGTTCATGATCTCGATCGCGAGTGGATACTCGGCGCGAAGATAGATGTACCCCTGCGTGGCGCCCACTGCCAATCCCGCAATCGTCATGCCTTCGATCAGAAGGAACGGATCGCTCTCCATGATCATGCGGTCGGCAAACGTTCCCGAGTCGCCTTCATCCGCATTGCAGGTCACGTACTTCTGCTCGCCTTCCGCACCGAGCACCGTGTTCCATTTGATGCCGGTCGGAAACGCGGCACCGCCGCGGCCGCGAAGTCCGGATTCCGTGACGATCTCTACAATCTCGGCGCGCTGCAGTTTCACCGCTTCGCCGAGCCCCTCGTAGCCACCGTGTGCGATGTAGTCGTCGAGCGAACGTGGGTCGACGATACCGACGCGTGCGAATGTCAATCGCGTCTGTCCCGCAAGCCAGGGAATTTCCTCGGTGGCACCCAGTGCCCTGGGGTGATCGCCGCCGGCGAGAAAATTCGCGTCGAACAGGCTCGCAATGTCGCCCGCACCGACCGGCCCATAGGCGAGTCGTCGGCCGTCGACCTCGACCTCGACCAGTGGCTCGAGCCAATACAGCCCGCGCGAGCCATTGCGAATGAGGTCGATCTCGCTGCCGTTCTTCTCAGCGGCCGATTGAATTGCGACCGCCACAGCATCAGCGCCGACGGAGCGTGCCGTCGTATCGGAAGGAACGAAAACCCGCGTAGCGCCCACGCTAGCTCTCCGCGAGAAGCTCATCGAGGCGCGCGGCGTCGACACGACCGTGAACTTCGGTGTCGATCATCACCGCCGGCGAGCAGGCACAGTTACCAAGGCAGTAGATCGGCTCCAGGCTGATACGTCCGTCAGCGGTCGTCTCATGGAAGTCGATGCCGAGGCGCTCCTTCGCATGAGCCTCGAGTTCGCGGGCGCCCATCGACTGACAGGCCTCGGCGCGGCAGACGTAGAGTGTGCGGTCACCCGCCGGCTCGGTCCGAAAAAGATGATAGAAGCTGATAACTCCGTGGACTTCTGCACGGGACAGGTTCAGCACCTTCGCGACGGGCTCGACGGCCGCGTACGGGACGTACCCGAGCTTGGCCTGGATCGCGTGCAGGATCGGCAGCAACGCGCCGGGGCGGTCCTTGTGGGCAAGCGCTATCTCGCGCGCGGCGCTTGCCTGGGAATCGGTCGTTGTTACTTCGCTGGAAATGAGAACACCCCCTTTTTTTCCGGCCGGGTATTGTACCTTTCCAACCCTGAAACCGCTGCGGTTCCTGAATTACAGCGCTGCAACGCGCCGACCGGGACCCGCGCCCTCAATCGTGAGCGGCCTGAGGATTGGGGAACGCGTCGGAATCTTCTTCGCCCTCGCGCGGGGCCAGGCAGGCGAAATCCTTCTCTATGAGGATCGAGAGCACGCCGCCCGCACCGAGCGCCTGCTCGGCCGAGATCGTCACCTCCTGCGGCTCGAGCCACTTCCGGACCGCGTCCACCGGCAGCTTAACGCGTATGCCAGCCCGGTCGAAACTTGCCACCGGCGCGGAAACGTCGCCAATTTCAAGGCCGTACTCCAGGCGATCACCCGCGGAGAAACCGACGGAGTCCGTTACAGCTCCGGCCTCGGCAAGTTCCACTGTTTCGGATTGAGACAAGCGAAGGCGCACAGAGTCGCCGCGAATTCTAAGCTTCATTTAGCAAAAAAGGACGTCGATTCGAATTGGGACCCAATTCTAGACCAGCTTGGGATTCCGGGGATCGACTTTTAAGGTGATTCTGCCGCCATCGGCATATAATCCCGGGTGTGCAGTGCGGACTGTCTAGGAGAATCGGCCAGTGAGCCACCGGCAAACCGGCCCAGGAGCTTGACGATGAGCAAGGAAGTCGGAATCAGCGGATTTGCCGTCTACGTTCCGCCGTACCGAGTCGATCTCCAGGATTGGTGCGATTGGACCGATGCACCCTGGGACAAGACCAGCGCCGTCATCGGCAACAGCTTCCGAATGCGCGGTCCGCATCAAAGCGTCTACACGATGGCTGCGACCGCCGTCATGCGACTCATCGACAATTACGAGATCGACCCGCGACGAGTCGGCTTCCTGGGGCTGGGCACGGAATCCAGTACGGACAATTCGGCGGGCGCCGTCATTGTGAAGGGCATGATCGACGAAGCCCTTCGCGCGAGAGGCATGCCGCCCGTCAACCGTCATTGCGAAGTCCCCGAACTCAAGCATGCCTGTCTCGGCGGCGTGTACGCAATGAAACACGGCTTGCGTTATCTCGCGCTCGAGGATCAGGATCGCTGCGCGATCGTCGTCAGCGCGGATATCGCCGAATACGCGCGCGGCAGCTCCGGAGAGCCGACGCAGGGCGCCGGAGCCGTCGCCATGCTGCTCGAGACCGACCCCGATCTGCTGGAAATCGATCTCAAGCGTATCGGCAGCGCTTCGGCGTATCGGGCCGTGGATTTCCGCAAGCCCGTTATGCGCAATCTCATTCGCGGCAAGCTCAACTGCCACTTCCAGGATCTGCCTGTTTTCAACGGCAAGTACTCGACGACCTGTTACCTGGACGAGACCCTGTATGCGCTCGACGACATGTTGCGCAAGCTCGGATCAGAACCCGCCGACTACTACAGAAGCCTGGCCGCAGCCTTTATGCATCGACCCTATCACCGCATGCCGATAACGTCCTTCGGGATGAGCTATCTGTTTGGCCTAGCTCACAACGGCGCTGCGGGCATTGCCGAGCTCGATCAGCATTGCCAGGACGCGGGAATCGACGTCAATGCCGTGCTTGAAGAAATGCGCTCGGAACCGGACATCCTGCAACTCGTTCGTGACGGCGATATCGACACGGATGTTTACCCGCTCAGCGTTCAGCTGCTCAAGGAATTCCGCAAGAGCGAACTTTTCAATTCGCAGCTCGAAACCAAGATGTCGCTCGGTTCCGAACAGATGAAGGATATCGGCAACGTCTACTGCGCCGCGCTACCCGCCTGGATGGCGGCCGGACTCGAGGAGGCCGCGCTCTCGAATCGCGACCTGACTGGCGAGAAGATACTTGCGGTTGGCTACGGTAGTGGCGACGCCGCCGAAGCGATTCCGATGAAGCTGGCGGAGAACTGGCAGGCCGCAGCCCGCAAGATCGCCTTCACGGAAGCGCTCGAACCGAAGCAAAACCTGACGCAGGCGCAGTACGAGATCCTGCACGACACGGGCGACGCGCCAGGACTCGGCGATCCCGCGGACGGTTTCGTGGTCGAGTCGGTCGGCGCGAGCTCCGATCCGAAATTCAGCGACGAAGGTATCGAGTACTACCGCTACCTGAGCTGACCGCACGCCCCTCGTCCGAGACGCTCGACGAACTATCGGGGCCCTCCCAACAAGTCGCGACCGTCCCTTGCGACTCCACCATTCGTGCGGTTCAGAGCGCTGCGATCTGCTCGTCGAGCAGGCTCAGAAGATCGTCAGGATTACCGTCCTCCAGCGCGGCTCTGTACTCGGCCCGCTTCAACGCGAGATCACTGACGCCGTCGGCGATGACATTGATGATCTTCCAGCCCGCGGCAGTCTCGTGCAGAAGGTATTCGATCGGAATAGCCGGCTGCGCATCGCGCCGGATAGTCGCTGTGACCATCGCGCGCCCGGAATCCAGAATCTTGGTACTTTCGATGCTGAAAGTTTCCGTGGAGACCGTCCTGAAACGAGCCGCATAAGTCATGCTGCTCAATCGCGCGAATTTCTCGATGAACGTCTCGCGCTGGGCGGCGTCGAAGCCATCCCAATATCTTCGTGTCGCGAACTGCGCGATGAAAGGCAAATCATGGGTTTCCGAAATTAGCGGCGCAAGCTGCTCGTATCGCCGGCCGATGGAGTTCGGCTCACTTCGTGCCGCAGCGATCAGTCCCACGTGAAGCGCGTTGACGCTGGCAAGCGGTGACTCGTACCCGGCGGATGCCGGACGCTGTGCCAACGCGCCGCTCAGCCAAATCATCGGCAGGATGACGAGCGCGGGTTTTGCGCAATGAGTCATCATTGAGAGTTTTAACGGCGATCTGAGGCGCTGCTGCCAATCTCGTCTACGGGAATCGCCACTCCCGCTGGCTTGCCGTCGTGCAGGACAGGCAATTCAGGAGCCATCTCGCCGTCGAGACGCGGCCCGAACAGGAAAACGCGGAGCGCTTTTAGCGGGTTTGCGACCGTATGGTCGACGGCCGTGCCTTCGTAGCCGCAATGCACCATGCAATCATCGCATTTGGGGTTTCGACCCGCGCCATAACGCTCCCAATCGGTCGCTTCCATAAGCTCGCTGAACGTCTCGGCATAGCCCTCGTCGACGAGGAGATAGCACGGTTTCTGCCAACCGAAAACGTTATAGGTTGGATTGCTCCAGGGCGTGCACTGATAACTTTGATTGCCTGCGAGGAAATCCATGAACAGGCTGGATTGATTGAAACGCCATCTGCTGCCGCGCTCGCGGCCGATTTTAAAGATCTCGCGAAATAACCGCTTGGTCTGCCTGCGGCCGAGAAATACGTCCTGTCTGGGTGCGTGCTGATAGCTGTAGCCCGGCGACACGGTAATCCCTTCGAGCCCGAGAGTCATCGCGTGGTCGAAGAAATCTGCAACGTCGGCAGCATCCTCTCCATTGAACAACGTGCAGTTTGCCGTAACTCGAAACCCGCGACTGCGCGCAAGCTCGATGGCAGCGACTGCCTTATCGAACACGCCCTCACGGCAAACCGACTCATCGTGACGTTCGCGGTTACCATCGAGATGCACGGACCACGTGAAGTACGGCGATGGCTCATACTCATCTATCTTCTGCTGAAGCAGCAACGCATTGGTGCAGAGGTAGACGAATTTCTTGCGCGCGACAATTCCGCGAACGATCTTCGGCATGTCCTTGTGGATCAGTGGCTCGCCGCCCGGTATTGACACGACGGGCGCGCCGCAGTCATCCACGGCGCGGAGAGCGTCTTCGACCGACACACGCTTCTTCAGAATCTCGGCCGGATAGTCGATCTTGCCACAGCCCGCGCAGGCCAGATTGCACTGGAACAGAGGCTCGAGCATGAGAACGAGCGGATAACGCTTTCTGCCGCGGAGCTTCTGCTCGAGTATGTAGCGGCCGACACGGTAGGTCTGAACCAGTGGAATGCTCATGTCGTTGATCGACTCTCGTTCGATATGACGGCGATCGAGCTATCGTTGCCGCCGAGAATGTTGTCGAGATACCGGCGTGTAATTTGCGACCATTCCATCTTCAGCCAGGGAGTAAAGCTCTCGGGAGTGGCCGCGATCATCTCATCCATCGATATTGCGGGAACATAGCGAATTTCGGAGATTTCACGGTCGTTGAAATCAACGGAGCCACTGTACCGGCCGTAGTAGACCCAGCAGTATTCGTGCTCCGCGCCTACGGCTCCATATTGCGCCTGATATTTGAACTTGTAGAGGAAATGAAGCGGACACTCGATGGCGAGTTCCTCGGCGAGACGCCGCGAGATAGCCTGCTCCATAGTTTCCCCAACGCGCGGATGCGAGCAACAGGTATTGGACCAGTATTCCGGCCACAAAGGCTTCTCCGCACTTCGACGTTGCAGCAACAATTCGTCGTCTTCATTGAACAGGAATATAGAAAACGCCCGATGGAGAATACCGTTTCCGGAATGGCAGTCGCTCTTCGCACTCTGCCCGATCTCGCGGTCGAGTTCATCGACAAGAATCAGCTCTTCGCCGGAGCTGGATACGACTTCGCTACGTGCCATTGAGATCCGCTCCCAGATCGACGCGAATAGCCTGATAGCCAGCCGCACGAATCGCGTTGACGACGGACGAGGAATCACCGTCACAGAGTGCAATGATAGAGCCTCCGCCGCCACCACCGGTCAACTTCGCACCCAGTGCGCCGTTTTCTCTTGCAATATCAACGAGTTGCTCAAGTTCTGGCGTCGAGACCTGAAGCGCATTGAGCATCCCGTGACAGACGTTCATGAGTTCGCCGAGCGTGACCAGGTCCTCGTCCTGGATCGCCTGCACGCCGCGTAGAACGAGCGCATCGATCTGGTCGAAGATACGCTCGTAGAGCTTGCGGTCCTGTTGCCAGGCCGCGCTGACGCGACCCACGGTCTTCGCCGTGAGGCCTTCGTAGCCGGTCATGCCGATCACCATCGGAATCGGGGTCTTGATGTTCAGCGGCTCGACCAGCGGCGGCGTACCGCTACGAAAAACGAGCGGTTTGCCGTAGCACGCAAGGGTGTTGTCGATCCCGCTCGGGCTGCCGTGCGCAACTTTCTCGGCTTCGAACGCCAGCCGGTTAACTTCTGCGTCGTCCAGACCTAACGAGAAGTGCTTGTCGATCGCTCTGACGATCGCAACCGCCATCGCTGCTGACCCGCCGAGTCCCATACTGCGTGGAACTTCCGGAAAGACTTCGATTCGCATTGCGCGACCGCTGAGACCGAGTTCATCGAGCATGACGCCGGCCGACATCTCGAATCCGCGGCGCTGGCTCGCGTTGGGCGACAGCTGAAACTCCACGCCCCAGCGCGGTATCAGAAAGTGGATGCCGTCATCGCAGTCCTCGACCAGCGCCCTGATCGTCATCGGAACCGGCGCTGCAATCGCATGCCGGCCGTAGACGACCGCGTGCTCACCGAGAATGACCACCTTGCCGTAGCCGACACCGAATTTGTCCTGTTTCTCGAGCTCGCGCTTGCCTTCACGGCCGCTCGGAACAACGGGATTCGCGATCTCCTCGATGATCTCCTGTGCCTTCCAGACTTTGATCTCACCACTGAGGATCAGGCGCTCCAGGACCTCATCGAAGATCTCCGCGGGCGCACCCGCCGCGGTCACGACACTTCGTGCATGCAACGTCATGTGACCTTTCTGAATACCTTCTGTCGCGAGAGCGCGTATGGCGGCGAAATTCTGTGCCAGACCGGCCGCAGCCATGACCTGGGCGAGTTCGGTCGCGGACTCTACACTGAGCAGACGCATGTTCAGAGCGGCGGTGGGATTCGACTCGACGGCGGAACCCACAGTCCCGACTTTCAGCGGCATCTCGAGGCTGCCGCAGAGATTGCCATCCTCGTCCGCCCACCACTTCGTTAAGGACGAATACCGTCCACTGCGTGCCGCGAACGCATGCGCGCCGGCTTCGATCGCTCTCCAGTCGTTTCCGGTCGCTATCGCGATCGGATCGATACCGTTCATGATGCCTTTGTTATGGGTCGCGGCTCGATACGGATCGACTGCGGCAAATTCGCCGGCGACAATGATTCCGTCGCGCGCCTCTTCGCCGCTGTAGCCGCGGCCGCTAAGCGCAGCTACCGGAATTCTGCAGTTCGCCCTGACGAGTGCCCGGTCATTCAGATTGGACAAAATTCTTAAGAATACTTCTCCGCCCGTGATCGACTCGATCAACGAAGCAACGCCCTCGCACATTCCATTGACGAGATTCGCACCCATCGCATCGCGGGTATCGACGAGCAGATGCACAACCAACATGGGTTTTCCACTCGACGGCAGCGGATGAACGAACAGCTCTATGTCCTGGGCGCCTCCGCCGCGCGCTACCATCTTCGGATGGAGACTGTTGGCCAGGCTCACGATCTCCTGGCGACGATCTCTCAACGCCTGCTTCGCGGTCTCGATATCGGGCACGTTTACGACCTGAATCTGGCCGATCAGAATCGGATCGGTCGCTTCCGTTTCGAAGCCGCCGTTCTCACCGATCAGCTTGGACGCTGAACTCAGCGCCGCAACGACCGAGGGCTCTTCGATTGCCATCGGCACAACGTAGCGTTTGCCGTTGACGCGAAGGTTCATGCCCAGCCCCAAAGGCAGACCCATTACGCCGACGACGTTCTCGATCATCTTGTCGGCCGCATCGAGTTCCAGCGTATGTTTCCCGGTCGCCAGCGCGCGGAAATCGCTACCCGTGAGCAAGCCGCGCTCATGAACCGCGCGTACCCGCTCTTCGACACTCAGCCGGTAGAACTCCGGAATCCTCGATCGATCGTCAGTCACTTGCGTGCCCTTCGATTACCAGTCCGCTTTCATAGATATCCAAATCCAGCACCTTGTAGTCAGCAGCCACAGCCTGTTCGAACGCGGCAAGAGCATCCGGGTCCTGTGACCAGACGATACCGACATCTCCACCGCCGGCACCACTTATTTTATAGACAAGATCGAACCGCTCCGAGTGCCCCGTGATTTTCTTGTGCTCCGTCGTCACGATCTCAGCGCCGATACGGCCCCCAAGCGCGTCCAGAGCATGTCCGTAGGCCTTTACCGCAGCCAGAAATCCGGGCGCGTCGTTGTCTCTCGCCGCTTCGTGACCTCGCGTTGCCCAATCGGCGAGATGACTTATGATCGCATCTGCCTCCTTCGGGCGCGCATCGCGCCACGCGTCGAACGCTGTGACGAGGCCGCTCGTGGCCGCGGATTTCCCGGAGTAGATTACTCTGAACTGAACGCCATCCGGCAAAGCGGCGTTCGAGACGTTCGGCTCTCCACCGTCGTCGAGTGCATAGCAGATGACACCACCCGTCAGGCTGGCGGCGATATCGAGTCCGCTTCCCTTTCCCCCCTGAAAATTCCGATGCAACTCGATTAGCCGCCGGAGAGAAGGCGTTGCCGCCAATCCGGCAAAGCGTGACCAGGCTGCATCCCACGCGGTAAGCGCTGCCGCACTCGAGCCGATTCCCAACTTCTGTCCCTGCTCGAAGAACGCGGCTGTATCGACAGACCCTCGCCACGGCCCGGGAGCGGAATCAGGCGCGATGACGAGGTCCACCAGTGGCGCGCCGCTCGGCGCACCGACTGCAAAGCTCAGTTCATCAGGCTCGGGAGCCCGAACAGCAAGATGACAGAGATCGTCATCGCTCAACATGATCTCGACGCGACAGAGTCTGTCTATCGCCATCACGAGTGCGCTGGCACCGCACAGTACGGCGTATTCGCCGAGCAAGACGAGTTTTCCCGGTGCGGTCGCAGTAATCGTCACGGGTCAGAGCGCTTCCAGACCCGGGCCGAGCCCGCTTTCGATGACATCGATCACGCCGGGCACGCCACGCAGCGCCGTGACCACGGTGGGCACAACATCCGGGGTGCAAACTGCCTTGACCTGTGGTCCCGCGTCGATCGTGAAAAACACCGGCGTCCCTGCGGCTTGAAGTGCCGCGCAGGCTTGCAGGCACGCGACGGTCGCAGGGTTCCAGTAAAGCAGCGGTGGTTGGTTGGCCATCGCGGCAGCGTGCATCTTGAGGCAACTGTGTTCAGCGACTCTGGCAAGTGCTGCAAAGTCTTTCGCCAGTATTGCGCTTCGTCCCAGAGCGAGATCGGCTGCGCTCGTCTCTACCCACGCCGAATAATAGGGCGACGTCGCCGCCGACGCAGCCATGCCGGAGCGTGATCCAACCGGCTTCTCGCCGCGGCCGGTAATCGCGATAACGACAACCAAGGGCCACGCAGCTGCGTCCAGAAGTGGTTCCGCATAGCTGTCGCTGCCATCGACTGCCGAGCCGGCGTGCATCTCCACGAAGCCACCGAAAATCGAGCGGGCAGCTGAGCCGGAACCGCGACGCGCAAGCACGCTCAGCTCTCGCTCCGTCAGCTCCAGACCGAGTGCGCGGGTCGCCGCCGCGCTCAACGCGGCGAATCCCGAGGCGGATGACGCGAGCCCCGCGCCGGTCGGGAAGTTATTCTCGCTGCTGACTCTTGCCGGTAGAGTCACGCCAGCGAGTTCGCGTACGAGATCCAGGGTGTTCGAGGCTCGCGCGAGCTGGTCGGGACGGGAAGTGCCGCCGAGCAGGAACTCGTCACCCGATAATTCGTCCGAGAACTCGACTTCGGTATCGGACCAAAGTCGATCGAGCGTGACCGATATCGATCCCACAGCGGGGATATTCAGCCTGTCATCCGCCTTTCCCCAGTACTTGATCAGAGCGATATTCGCTCGGGCTCGAACGCGCGCTTTCATGTCCCTACCCTACAGGTAATGATGCTCGCGAAACCAGCCGACCGCGGCGGCAATGGCCTCGACGGGCGGGCGTGACTGGTAGCCGAGCTCCTGCCTGGCTTTTTCGCTGGAGAAGTACATGCGTTTAGCAGACATTCGAACAGCGTCGAGCGTGACACGCGGCTCGACAGCCGCGAGCCGCGCCCAGGCTTCCGCCAGAAAGGCGACCGGAATAACGACCCGGTGCGGCAAGCGAACTGATGGCGGTTTACGCCCGGTTTGCGCGGCGACGAACGCAAGTATTTCGCGAAGGGTCAGGTCCTCACCGCCGAGAATATACCGCTCTCCCAAATGACCTTTCTCCAGGGCGAGCAGGTGGCCCTCCGCGACATCATCCACATGAACGACATTGAGGCCGGTATCGACATAGGCCGGAATTCGCCCCGCCGCAGCGTCGACGATAATCCTCCCGGTCGGCGTTGGCTTGAAATCACCGGGACCGATAGGCGTTGAAGGATTGACCGTAACGACGTCGAGTCCAAGTTTGCGGGCACGCTCACCGACCGCGATCTCGGCTCGATACTTCGAGCGCTTATACGTACCGGTCATATCTGCTATCGAAACCGGCGTCTCTTCGTTCGCAGGACGGCCATCCGCATGCAGGCCCAGAGTCGCGACACTCGATGTGTACACAACTCGATCGACGCCAGCAGCCGCGGCCGCCTCGATGACGTTGACGGAACCTTCGATGTTGGTCCGGTTCATGTTTTCCGGGTCCGGAACCCAGATTCGATAGTCGGCCGCGACGTGAAAAACCGCGCGGCAGCCCGACATCGCAGGCGCGAGCGACTCGCTGACGGTGATGTCGCCTTCGGCGATCTCCGCGTCGAGTCCGGCCAGGTTCTGCCGATCACTGCCTGGACGAACGAATGCCCGCACCCGCTCTCCGCGCGCCAGCAATGCGCGGACGACGGCAGCACCGACGAAACCGTTGCCGCCTGTAACCAGATTCGTCACGCTGTCCGGAAGATATTCAATAAGGCAGGAAGCACGATCAGTGTCGCCGCCAGCGTCGCGATCATACCCATCGTCAATACCTGGCCCATGCTGGACATACCGAGATGAGATGCGAACGCGAGGTTGCCGAAACTTGCGATCGTGGTAAGTCCGCTGGCAAGCACGGCGCGCGATGTACTCGTGCCACTGATATTCCCGTCCGTCGGCGGCTCTGAGCGCATGCGATGAACGATATGTATGCCGTTGTCAACGCCGATTCCCAACAGTAACGGCAATGCGATGACGTTGGCGAAGTTGAACTCGAGACCGACCACGACTGTGGCCGCGGCTGTTGCAGCCGCAGCGAGCAGGACCGGAACAAGGACCAGTAACGCATCGCGCCATCGCGCAAGAAATATAAAAAGGATAATGCTGACGAGGATCAGCGCATAGGTCAGCGCCAGCTCGAATGAACGCGCTACCGTTCGCCCTGCTTCTTCGTAGACGACCGGCAATCCGGTCGCAGTTCTTACAACGGACCTGACGCTCGACACGAAGCGCTCGGACTGCATATTGTCCGTCACATCGACTGCCGGCTGGATCTCGATCAGGCGGCTGCCGTCAGTGGCGATCCAGCGATCCAGCAGGTCCGGCGGGAGGTCCTCTAGCGTGATGGAATTCGCGTAGGAGAGCGCTGTGTCGATCCGTCCGAGCTGCACTGGAAGCGTCCGCAGCAAATCCGAATCGAGACGGACCAGCTTCGCCTGCCGCGCCATCTCGGGCTGAGAACCGATAACCGCCAGCAGATTTCCAAGCGACGCTCCCAGCGTGACGAGGCTCGGACTCGGCACGGACACCGCAGCTACGCGCGCGTTGAGCCCGACGAGCGACGCCAGCAACGCATCGGGCTCAGGTTCGACTGACGCAAAATCCGCAAAGTCCGGCCCGAGCAGCAGGCCAATGTCTTCCAGCAACAGCAATTTGGTGTCCTGGTCGGACGGGACGAGCGAGGCGGCGGTAGCGACGGAGTCGACTGTATCGAGCTCCGCCAGCGCCTGAGACCACTCGATTGCTCTGGCCTCATCAGGTGCCAACGCCACCATATTGAGCGGCAGCGCGTCGCCGTCGCGCGCAAGCTCCTGCAGCGTCTGCACCGATTCGGTATCCGGATCGCGCAAATTGACCGGGTTGCGATCGAATCCGATTCGCGGCACCAGGATCGCCGACACAACCGCGATCGCGACCGCCGAGATCAGAATTTTCCAGGGATAGTCGAGCACGAGCGACAGACAGCCCGCTCCGAGCCACGGCCGCCGTACCCGCGAATCGTCTCTCAGGACCAACGATATCAACGCGGGAAGCAGCGTGACGCTGACGATGAGACTCAAAAACATGCCTGTTCCGGAAATCAGTCCGAGCTCCGACACGCCGGAGAAAGGCGTTGGGATAAAGGCATAGAATCCTGCCGCGGTTGTGAAGCTACAGATCACGAGTGAGGTGCCAACGCCGCCGACGGTCGCGACGATCGCCTCGTCGAGTCCGGCGCCATCGCCGCGAAGCTCGTTCAGGCGCAGGCCAATATGCAGGATGAAGTCGACACCCAGCCCGATATATAAAACGGCGAACGCCACCGAGATCAGGTTCAGATTACCGATGGTTGCGGCCGCAAACGCAGCGGTTAACGACAGGCCGACGAGCAGTGTCGTAATTGAAATCACGAGCAATGCGACCGAGCGCAACGCCGCGTAAAGGATGGCGGCGACGAGCAGGAGGGCGGCCAGTCCGGCCACCGCAGCGCCGCGCGTTACGCTCGTCATTTCCTCGTGTTCCATCGCGACGGTACCCGTGACACGCGCACGCACGTCGCCAGGCGCGGCCAAAGAGAGCTCGGCAATAATCTCTCGTATCCCCTCGATAGCGGCCGCCGCGGGGCGCGGTGAGGAAAAATCCTGCACCGGCTGCAGGATCACATAGCGCCTTGCCGGTCCGCCGCGCTCGCCTCCCAGCAATGCCTGCCACGACAGCGCGCGACTCTGGCCGCTCGCGGCGGCATCGAACACGCGCGCCGTTTCGGCATAGAGCGGATCCGTCTCCGGCTCCCCATACGCGACGATCTCGGAAACAACATCGACGAATTCCGCGCCCGAGTAGTTCTGCTTCAGTCGTCCTGTCAGCGGTTGCGCTCGCGCAAGCCGGTCCGTGAGCGACTCGAGTTCGTCCACGTCGAGATACAACATACCGTGACGCTCGAAAAATTCGCCTGCCCCAGGCACGACGATTCCGCGATAGAGCGCCGGAGTTTCCCGTAGTCGTTCGGCCAGGAGCAGCGCGGCTGCCTCGGCGTCTTCCGCGATTGCTGCATCGACAACGATGACGATATTTCGATCGCGAATCGGGAATTTCTCGCGGAAAGCAAGGTAATCCTGACGCCATTCGAGCTCCGCGGAGATCATGTCCGCGGTATCGGTATTAAGCCCCAAATTCCGCGAAGCGAACCAGGCTGACAGTGCCGCCAATGCCATACAGACGACGATTGTGAGTGCGCGACGGCGCAGAACCAGCCCGACCCAGACTCGCAACGCTTGCGCAATTCGAATCTCGATCTGACCCTGCTTCATCGCTTCAATCACCGGCCATGGCTGCGTCGTCGAACACTAGACCGTGCGGAACCAGCAGTGCGGAAGCAGCCGCTAGCGATCGACGCGCGGCACGGTAACGACGGAACAGGTTCACAAGACTCGGCCAGTCGCGCGGGTTGACTAATACCGCCCATGCCGCACCCGGTTTTCGATTGCCGGCCTCGTCAATCCACGCTTCAACGCCGGCCGGCAATGAATCTTCACTAGTATCGACTACGACCCGGACAGCGACGAAAGGACGCCTCGCATCTGCTGACGCGCGCGCGATCGCGGCCGATTCCATATCGACTGCAACGGCGCCCGTAGTAGTTGCTATCGCCGCTTTCTCGGTCGCGGTCTTTAACACGTCAGGCGACTGATAGAGATCGCCTTCATCAACTGGAAACCGCGTTTTGAGACTGCGACAGAGTTGCATACGCCAGCGAGAGTCCGTGTCGAAAACCGCGCCGGATTGCGCTCGCACTCGCCGCGGCACGACAATCGTGCCGCTCCGAAGCCCGCGTTGCAGGCCACCTGCAACTCCCCACGACACGATCGCTGTTGCACCGGCTGCAAGCGCGGTACGCGTTGCGTCATAGGCGCGATCTTGACCGGGACCGCATTGGTACACATGAATCGGGGACTGGTTAAGTGCGTCGATCCTGGCATCGAGCGAAGCGTGTTCGAATGCGAGCGCCGAAATGACGGCTATGTCGCTCGCCGACCCCGCCTCATCGATCGTGTATGGACTAGAGCCGGCCCGCATCCAACCGTTCCAGCGGCGACACGCGGGGACGGAGATCGGGACTCGACTCAGGCGACTCCAGCGGCAGTCCGGCCGCGGCAAGCGAGAACAACGCTCGCAGCACATAGTCGCTACGAAGCGTGAGATTAGTCGCGAATATTGTCGCCTTTACGCTTCGGCGCGAAATCTTGACCTGCTTCGAAGAAGAGAAATCCGGATTAGCGTGCAGCTTGCGAAGCGTCAGCACTGCCAGACCGATCGCCCAGAGACAGAATTTTCTGATGCCAGCCTCGCGGCCTGGAATAATGAGCGTGTAGTCGAGCGCCACGCGCAGGTGTCGATGAGCGATCCCGATAAGTTCGTTGAGCCCCTCGCGAAATACATCGGAGCCATGCTCGCGATCGAGGTTTTCGAGATCGAATTCGGCTTCGCTGAAGACGGAGCGCGGCAGCCAGCACGTCTCGGCCTGCCGATCCTCCCAGATGTCCTTGAGGATATTGGTCAGTTGCAGGCCCTGGCCGAACGACAGCGCAAGCCGCATCATTTCTTCGCGACGCGGTTGCAACTCCGGGCAGTGAACGCAAAAAAGCTCTGTCAGCATCTCGCCAACGACACCGGCAACGAAGTAGCAGTAGTCGGCCAGTTCATCGGTATCCCCGAGGCCGGCAAGACTTTTGCGTCGCTGAAACTCCGGCATGCCCCGACACATGATTTCAACACAACGCGTTAGTGCCTCGCGCTCCTGCATAGAAAACCCGGAAGTAACGCGGATTACGGTCGCCGTTCCGGCAACCAGGTCGCGCTCATCATCGAGTGTCCTCGAGGACAGTAGCGGCAGCAGGTCGGCGGAGAACGTTTCCGCATCCTCCTCGCCCCGGACGATCTCGACGAAGCGCTGGTGAAACTCGGATTTCTGTTCGTTATCGAGCCCGACGTCGTCCTCGATGGTGTCGGCCAGCCGACACAGCAGATACGCGTTTGCGACGACCTGAGCGAGACGTTCAGGCAACACGGGAATCGTCAGCGCGAAAGTTCGCGAAACGCCCGGCAGTATCTGTTTCTGGTACTCGAGATCGGTCAATGAGTCGACGACCGGTCCGCTGTTGATTGGCTTCACACTCACCCGGGCCGTTCGCGCCACATCGGTGGTAGGATCAGCGCGTATGATAGCACGCGCCCCAGAGCAGACTTTCGCGGACCGGCTCGAGCATTATCGTTCGCGCGTCGACGCCGAACTCGAGCAGGTCGTCGCCGGCGCAAAAGACGTGCCCGCGCGACTGCACGATGCGATGACCTATTCCGTGCTCGGCGGCGGAAAGCGAATACGCCCGCTGCTGGCTTATGCAAGCGCAGAGCTATTCGAGCTCGACGAGTCGCTTATCGACCCGGTTGCGGCTGCGGTCGAGCTCGTGCACGCCTATTCGCTTGTCCATGATGACCTGCCTGCTATGGACGACGACGACCTGCGGCGCGGCAGGGCCACGACGCACCGCCAGTTCGATGAAGCCACCGCGATACTCGCTGGCGACGCGCTCCAGGCTCTCGCGTTCGAAGTCTTGACCAACGATGTCCGACTCGGAAAGAACCCCTCAACGCAGATCCAGACCACCCGGCGACTTGCTTCGGCAATCGGGCCCTCTGGAATGGCAGGCGGTCAGGCAATGGATATAGCGGCTGAGGGAGCACGCATCGACGAAAAGACGCTGGAAGATATCCACCGCCGGAAGACCGGCGAACTGATTCGCGCGTCGATCGCAATACCGGGAATACTCGCCAGCACGTCTCGCGAGATCTCCATGGAGCTCGAAGCGTTCGGCAGCGATATCGGGCTGGTATTTCAGATTCGCGACGATTTGCTCGAGGTTGAGCAGGACACGGCAACGTTGGGCAAGAACGCCGGCTCGGACGAAGAGAAAGAGAAAGCCACCTACCCGTCGATTCTCGGCGTCAAAGGCGCGGAAAATCGTGCAAGCGAACTTTACTCTCGCGCAATGCAGAAGCTCGAGAACCTCGGAACGCGGTCTGAAGGGCTACGCTGGGTCTCCGACTACATCATCAATCGTTCGAACTGATTTCTACTGTTAGTCCGGTTACGAAATAGTAACGAGCGTCGTAACGGGGCAGCCGGCGAGCGCGTCGCGACCGTCAAGGAACCCGAGTTCGATGACGAACGCGCAAGCTGCGACGACGCCGCCCTCTCGCTCTACGAGGTGCCGGACCGCAGCCGCGGTTCCGCCCGTCGCCAGCAGGTCGTCCACGATCAGATAGCGCTTGTCGCTCTCGATGACATCGGCGTGGAGCTCGAGATGATCGACTCCGTACTCGAGTTCATAGCGAATGCTGACGGACTCTCGCGGCAACTTGCCGCGTTTTCGAACCAGATACATGGGCATACCGATTCGAGCCGCCAGCGCAGCACCAAAGATAAAGCCTCGCGACTCGATGGCGAGCATCCCCACCGCATCGACGCTATCAATATTCGCCGCCATGAGCTCGATTATCGTAGCGAATGCTTCCGGGCTGGAAAGCAACGGAGTAATGTCTTTGTAGACGATCCCCGGCCGCGGGAAGTCCGGAACGTCGCGAATCAATTTTTCTATTTCGGCAAGCGTCATTCGATAATCGAGATGGCCACGCGAGTTGCTACCGGAACCCGGGTCGGCGACCATGTTTTCGCCTCGATAGTAACAAACTGAATCGATTCGACAGATGGGCCTTGGAACGGCTTTCATGCCACTGGGCATCGGTGCCCTGAACCGGAGCGGCGAAGCACTGCGCCGCCTGGGAATTGATCCGCCGCGGCTCGATCGAGATAGCCTCGTCGACGCAGCCGTCAACCGTGCGGGATCCGAGGCTTTTGGATCGTGGCCTTTCGACGAACCGCTTGATCGTTTGCTATCAGCCTACGAACGAGAAGCAGAGCTATCTACCGTCGGTCGCCTCTCGGTACGCGAGATGCTCGTCGGTCTGCTCGAGAATCTGCTTCGCCTGGAACGGGAACGAGAACAGAACCCGGCGATCGCCGATGAGGCCATCGCTGCGCCCGTGTTCATTACGGGTCTCCCGCGTACCGGCACGACACTACTGCACGGGCTAATCGCACAAGACCCCGGGGTACGCACACCGCTCACCTGGGAAGTCATGTATCCGGCGGGCTACAGTTATTCTCCCGGAGAAGTCGCTTCTGCACGACGCCGAACGAACGCGCGACTGGATTGGGTAAAGCGGCTCGCGCCGGATTTCCAGCGCATACATGACATTGATGCAGACCTGCCTCAGGAGTGCATCGCGATCATGGCGCAGGGACTGTTCAGCATCCAGTTCCACACGACGCATAACGTCCCGTGCTATCAGGATTGGTTCGAGCAACAGGGCCAACAGCGCGCATACGAGTTTCATCATCGCCTGCTACAGCACCTGCAGACAAAGTCACCGAGCGGCCAGTGGGTACTAAAAGCACCCGGACATCTGTTCGGTCTCGGCGAACTGCTGGCGCAATATCCCGACGCGCGAATCGTGCAGACGCATCGAAACCCGGCAGCGGTCATGGGTTCGATCGCGAGTCTGGTAACGGTGCTGCGACGCGCCTTCAGCGATCGTATCGATCCCGGGCAGATCGGTGTGGATTGGTGTCGCCGCTGGGGAGACGCGCTCGACCGCAGCTTGTCTGCCCGCGACGAAAACCCGGAGGCGCCGCTGCTCGATCTCCGCTACGACGAAATCGTCTCGGATCCTCTAGCCGTTGTCGAGCGTCTCTATGGTTTCCTGGGATGGCAGCTGGGCGCAGAAGCGCGATCTGCGATGCAATGCTTTCTCGACGCGAACCCGAAGAACAAGTACGGCGCGCATCGCTATTCGCTGCCCGATTTCGGCCTCGACCCGTCGCGACTTCAGCAACGTTTTGCGAGCTACTGCGAGCGATTCGAGATCCAGCTGACGGCTTCGAGCTAACGTGGGGTCAAAACTCCCACCTGGCGCCGAGCCGGAGAGTTCGCGGCTCTGCTACGCGACTCATCCGACAGTTAACGACATCGCAGTCGATATCCGCCGACGTTAATCCCGGTGGATCGAATCCGTCGACGTAGGCCTCATAGAAGTAGACGATGTCTTTGCCATCATTGTCGAAGACATTGAGCATCTCCGCGTAAAAAGTGACAGCTCCCATCGTATAGGCTCCGCGCAGATTGACGATCTTCTGCGATTCGGCACGCTGGGCATTGTCGGGAGTCAGCGCATAAGGACCGAGGTAGCGCAGGCGTGCGCTCGCTTCCCAGTTGCCGCGCGTCGCTGAGATTCCGAGTTGCCCGGCATTCTCGAGCGATCCTTCTATAAAGCGACCGTCGGAAACGTCAGTATAACGAGCCTTGCTGTCGGTCCAGACGGCGTCGATACCGAGCCAGTCACGTGGTTTCCAGAACATCGTCAGCTCGTAACCTTCACGCCGCGATCCACCCTTCGGCTCCACGGAGTTCGAGTCGCCGACGAAAATCAGCTCGCTGTCGAGATTCAGCCACCAGTAAGTTGTCGTGAATTTGAAGTCACCGACTTCGAAGCGCGCTCCCGCTTCATAGCCCGTCCCCGGCGCCAGCCCCGCAACCGGATCGACGGGATTGACGACGCCGCGGCCGTCATTCGAGTGAAATCCTCTGCCCCAGCTTGCGTAGAGCTCGGCGTTGTCGTTGAACGCATAGGCCAGCCCCGCCTTCGGCGACAGCTGCGAATCCGTTTTGCTGCCGTTGGCGCTTCCGGGCGTAATAGCGGTGACATCGAAATCGTAGTGGTCCGCGCGCAGTCCGGCCATCACGCGTAGCTCGTCAGTCGGCATCCAGGTCGCGTCTACATAGGTGCCGATCGAGATCTCCTGAATATCGTTGTCGCTGATGTTCTCGACGAGAGAACCGTTTTCAAATTCGTCGAGCCCCACTGGGCCGATATCGTCGTATCGAAACTCGGCGCCGAAGTTGAGGTCGAGGTCGTCGCGATCGACCAGCAAACGGTCGAAGCGCCCACCCGTCGTCGTGCGTTTATCGAACTGATTTATCTGGAAATCATAGGTTGGATTGGACTGCATGAACCAGTCGTAATACTGCAGGTACGCGGACGCGTCCCAATCGACGCCTGTAAACTGGGCGCCGGCAATCCAGCGCGATGTGTTGCCGCCCGCGCTGGGATCCAGCGAGCAGAATTCGTTCGGGCATACCGCGCTGCCGATGGCGCGTTCGGGAACCTGCTCAGTCGGATGCCAGTCCCCCTCGTAGCCTGAGAGCGTGAAGGACATCTCGCCGAAGTCTGTCGACTGCGAATATTTGGCCCAGACGGAAGCATGCTCCAGGCCTTCCTCGCGCTGCCAGGGACCATCGTAGTTCTTGTATTCGCCGATAGCGGTCAACACGCCTTCGCCAACATCGGTACTTCCGCCGGCCGCGATTCGCCCCCAGCCATTCTGGCCGCTTTCGAGCGCAATATAGCGCGAGTCGAGGCGATTGATCGTGGTAATAAAGGATGCCGCCGCCATCGAGAAGTCACCGACGTCGGCACGATAGGGTCCTTTGCGATAATCGATTCGCTCGATGATCTGCGGCAATAAACCGTTCACGTCGAGATAGCCCTGACCATGGCCATGGGAGCGAAGATTCCATGGCACCCCGTCGACGTAGGTGGAGAAATCCGTCCCATGATCGAGGTTGAAGCCGCGCAGGAAGTACTGATTGGCCTTGCCGCTTCCAGAGTGTTGCACGGCGACCATTCCCGGGACGGCTTCGAGAATCTCGGCGACACGAAGCATCGGCCTTACGAGGAGATCCGCGCCGCCGACCGACCCTTCGCTCGCAGCCCTGGCGTCACCGAGTAGTTCCAGACCGCGCCCGAAGACGATCACCTCTTCGATCACCTCGCTGGCGGCCGCGTCGGGCTCGGTCGTCTGCGCCGCGCCGTACGATGCAGAAAGCGCGGCAATCAATGCTGTCGCAGCGGTAATGCTACCGGCCGGTCTCGGCCGGACAGGGCGATCGTCCATGACGGATACTCCCGGAATTCTGTGGCCCGGGTCGTTCAGCGCCCGGGATGGATAGCCACAGCATCTGCGTATCTGCAGCGATTGTCAGGTCAACAACGGTTAATTAACTGTTAGAGGAAGGCATTTTTTCTTTTAATTTTATTAAGTTACAGAACAATCGTCGGTGTCGGAGATTACTGAAAGCGCCCGTGCCTCTCCAGTATCTCGATCTTGTAGCCGTCGGGATCCTGGACGAAGAAGAAGCGCGCCATCAGTTCTCCCTCCCGGTGGAACTCCTTGACGTCCGTCGGACCCAACCCCAGCGCAGCGAAGCGGTCGTGTTCCTGCCGCGCATCGTCCACACACACGGCGATATGCCCGTAACCGTCGCCATGGGTATAAGGTTCATCGCGATCCTTATTGAGCGTCAATTCGAGCTCGAAATCGTTTTCTTCGTTGCGCAGATAGATCAGCGCAAAATCCTCGAAGTCGTAATGGTCCTTCACATTCAGATCGAATGCTTTATTGTAGAAATCGATCGACCTGTCCGCGTCAAGAACCCGAATCATCGTATGTATCGCTTTCGCCATCGGCCTCTCCCCTCGTGCGTACCCGCATTCTATCGAAATACAATGCATTAACGATGGTTACGAGCTCCGGGAAATGAGCGATCTATCGATAGCGATCGTTGGCGCGGGCATGGGAGGTCTGGCTGCGGCCGCAACGCTGCGCCGCGCCGGTATCGATGTCAACGTCTACGAGCAGGCCAGGCGCTTCGAGCGAGTGGGCGCCGGGATCCAGATGATGCCCAATTCGATGAAAGTCTTGCGTGAGATCGGAATCGAGGACGATCTCAAGGCCTCGTCGTTCAGACCTTACTCGCACCTGAATCGAGCCTGGGACACCGGAGAGGTTCTTCGAGAGCTGCCGATGCCGGAAGAGCTTTTCGGCGCCCCTTATCTCTGCATGCACCGTGCAGATCTCGTCGCTGCGCTTGCCGGCAGGATTCCCGCGGACTGCGTGCACTTCGGCAAGAAGTTAAAGGGCCTCGAGGGGAAAGCAGACAACGTAGCGCTCGATTTCGAAGACGGCAGTCGCATCGTCGCCGATGCCGTCGTCGGTGCGGACGGCGTTCACTCGCTGATAAGGGAAATCATTGTCGGCCCGGATCAACCGATTCACAAAGGACGAATCGCATACCGTGCAGTGTACTCAACCGATCGACTCAAAGGGCGCGACATCGGGCCATCGCGAACCAAGTGGTGGGGGATTGATCGCCATATCGTCATCTATTACGTGACTCACTCCCGTTCGGAAATCTATTTCGTGACCAGCGTCCCCGAACCGGCGGACTGGGTCACCCCGGAATCGTGGTCGGCCAAAGGCGATATCGAAGAAGTCAGAGCGGCCTATGAAGGCTTTCACGAGGACGTCCGCGCCGTTCTCGACGCCTGCCCCGACTGTCACAAATGGGCGATTCTGGAACGCGAACCACTGCCTGCATGGAGCGACGGACGCGTTGTCTTACTCGGCGATGCCTGCCATCCGATGACGCCCTATATGGCGCAAGGCGCGGCGCAGGCCATCGAGGATGCAGCCATTCTGGCGCGCTGCCTGAAGTCCGACGGCGATGTCGAAACGGCGTTTGCGCGATACGAAGCCCACCGAAAACCGCGGACTTCACGAATTCAGGCAATCTCGAGCGCCAACACCTGGATGCAGGGCGGAGAGCAGGACACGAGCTGGCTATACGGCTACGACGCCTGGAATGCTCCACTCGACGAACCGGGCTCGATCGGCACCGCGGACTGACGTAGTCAATGGACAACGATTCCGCACGCACCGGCGCGCGTCTCACGGCGCGCATGGAGAACGTGCCATTTTCGCGCTGGCATCGAAAACCGCGGATCGTGATGGGCAGCGCGACTTTCTTCGACGCGTTCGACGCATTGTCGCTGGCGTTCGCGTTACCCGTGCTGATTACGCTCTGGGACATCACACCTGGCCAGATCGGTATCCTGATCTCGGCAAGTTATCTCGGACAGCTTATCGGTGCGCTCTTGTTCAGCTCTATCGCGGAGCGCTTCGGACGCACGCGCGGCGCTACCGCAGCCGTCTTCATCATGTCGATCATGAGCCTGGCCTGTGCGCTCGCCGGCAATTTCAATGCATTGCTTGCAACCCGATTCGTACAGGGTATTGGCATTGGCGGCCACATGCCGGTCGCGGCCGCGTATATCAATGAGTTATCGCAAGCAATCGGCCGCGGCCGGTTTTTCATGCTATACGAGATGATCTTTCCGATCGGCCTCATGGCGACAGGCCAGATCGGCGCGCGTGTGGTGCCGTCTTTCGGCTGGCAGGCGATGTTTCTAATCGGTGCGATTCCCGGACTCCTCATCGCATGGCTCGTCTGGCGCCTGCCCGAATCGCCACGCTGGCTCATCAGCAAGGGGCGCTTCCGGCAGGCGGAAGCGGTCATCGAGGATATTGAAGCAAGCACTGAAAAGCGCCTCGATCCGACCCTTTCGCTGGACGCACTACCAGAACCGGCTACGAACGCGAAAAAGGCAACTTCCTGGCGCGAGCTATTGTCGGCAACCTTCAGAGCGCGCACGTTGACCGTCTGGGTTCTTTGGGCCAGCGCCTATTTCATCGCGAATGGCCTGAACAACTGGATGCCAACGCTCTACAACACCGTTTACGGACTCGAACTTCAGGATTCGCTGTTCGCCGCATCGTTGACGAACCTGACTCAGGTCGCCCTGCTGCTCGTCTGCGCGTTCACCATCGATCGCATCGGACGTCGGCGCTGGGTAACGGCATCGTTTATTCTCGGCGCGATCATGCTGAGCCTGCTCGGCAGCTTCGGCGCTCAGAGCGTGATCGCGCTCATGATTCTCGGCACACTGAGCTACGGCATCATCGGTTCGAGCAACGCGGTTCTGTACCTGTATACGCCGGAAATTTATCCGACCCGAATGCGCGCGATAGGTACGGGACTGGCGACGTCATGGCTCAGGCTGGCCTCGGCTGCAGCACCGGCGATGGTCGGCCTGATGGTGGACTCGAGCGGCATCGCTTCCGTGTTCTTGATGTTCGCGGGCGTTGCGGTCGTCGGCGCGATCGCGGCGACGCGCATGCTCGAGACGCAGAACCGGCGCCTCGAAGATATCGCTCAATAGCGCCGCGAGCTATCCTCAGTCACGCTGATCCGGCGACCGAGATCTGCTAGATTTATTCCGTTCCGGTCTATCGACACGCACCGGACGCCTGGCAGGAGATCGACATGAAACGCTTCACCGCACTAATCGCGCTGTGCGCACTACCCGTCGTCGGGTCCGCTCAGGACGGGGCGCTGGCAGAAAATCACGTCATCGTCCACGAGAAGCTGCACACGTCCGGCCAGCCCGACGAGACACAGCTCTCGAGCCTGAGTGACCGTGGTTTCGGACTCGTCATTAATCTCGCGCCGCCGTCAGCGCGGAATGCCGTGCATACGGAAGGCCAGCTCGTCACCGAGGACGGCATCGCTTACGTCAACATTCCCGTCGTTTGGCAGACCCCCTCCTATGACGACTTCGCTCTCTTCAGCGCAGTCATGAACGAAGCAGGAGATCGTCAGGTACTGGTGCATTGCATGGTCAACGCGCGCGCTTCGATGTTCACGTTTCTCTATCAGGCGGTGCATGGTGGCGTGCCGGTCGAAGAAGCTTACGAGGTCGTCAAACAGGTCTGGGCGCCCGAAGAAGCTCCCCAGTGGGTCGACTTCGGCAACCGGGTGCTCGAGCGCCACGGCATCGCGCACGATCTGTTCTAGCGGCTTCCTCCAATGCGCGGATCGAGATTCCTCCTCGCCGGTCTGGTCGCCGGCGCCAATTCGACTGTCGCTCAATCGCCTCTGTACACGGAAGTTACCGATACGTATCTCCCGGCGGGTATCGCGGGGCGTTGCATGGACGCAGCGGCCGGCGATGCGGATGGTGATGGCGATCTCGATATCGCGCTTGCGCTCGAGTTCGAACCGAATATTCTTCTGCTCAACGATGGCCGCGGCCGATTCGAAAACCGGTCCGATCAAATCCCGCGCGAGGTACATGACAGCGAAGATGTCGAATTCGCCGATCTCGATGGAGATGGCGATCTCGATCTGTTTCTCGTCAGCGAAGACGATGAGACTAACGAACTCTACCTTAACGATGGAAGCGGACGTTTCATCGATGCGAGCCATCGTATTCCCGTCACGGACGTCTCCAATGGACATGCCATTCTGGATATCGACAACGACGGCGACATGGATTTATTGATTGGCAATCAGGGGCCGAACAGACTCCTGATTAACGACGGTGAGGCAGGCTTCACCGATCGATCCGCCGAACTATGGCCGAACGATTCGCCTACGCAAGATCTCGAAGTGGTCGATATCGACGACGACGGCGATCTCGATGTCATTGTTGCAAACGAAGCGCAGAACCGGCTGTTTCTCAACGACGACGGCATGCTCATCGACGCCACCGCAGCGCGGCTGCCTGCCCGTGAGGACGAGACACGAGAAATTCGGGCCGCCGACGTGGACGGCGACGGCGATCCGGACCTGCTCGTCGCGAATGTCAGCTTCGTAACGCCCTGGTCGCGGCAAGACCGTTTACTCATCAATAGTGGAGACGGGTTCTTCGCAGACGCGGGCTCCGATGCCTTGCCCGCCGACAACCGCGACCACTTCACGATCCAGGCAGCAGATCTCGATTCCGACGGTGACCTTGATGTCATCACGCCGCATTCTGTGGTCAGGGGCGGGGCAGGCGATTACCGCGTGCTGCTAAACGATGGCCGCGGCAATTTCTCCGAGTCGGCAGCAGGCAGCGTGATTCCCGCGACGGCAGACGGAAACGGATTCGATGTCGAGGTCGCCGATTTCGACGGCGATGGAGACGACGACTTGTTCTTCTGTAACCGCAGTTCGGTCGCGAATCCCGGTGCAGGAGTCGCTTCCGGTGGCCAACCGCGTCTCCTGCTGCGCAACTAGGCTGCTAGAACTCGTGGAGCGGTTCCGGCTCGCTCGCGGCCAGCCAGAGCAACGCGAACGCGGCTATCAGCAGCGCCGGAATCATTGCGAACTGAACCGTGGTCCAGCCGTAGCCATGCAATAGCGCGCCGGAGAGAAAAGACGAAAACGCGACGAGCCCGAACACGAAGAAATCGTTGATACCCTGTACCTTAGCTCGCTCAGCAGCGAAATGGGTCGTTCCGAGCAGGCTCGTCGAGCCGACGAAACCGAAATTCCAGCCAAGACCGAGTGCTATCAGCGACACATAGAAGTACTCGAGTTCGACGCCGCTGATCGCAATAACGCCCGCTATCGTCAGAAACATCAATCCGGCTCCAATTACGCGCAGATGTCCGAATCGCAGAATAATCGAGCCGGTGAAGAAGCTCGGCGCGAACATTGCGATCGCATGCCAGCGCACGACATCGGCTGCCTGAGCCGTCGAGAAACCATGCCCATCCATGGCCAGCGACGTCGCGGTCATTACCAGCGCCATGACACCGTAGGACGCCATCGCGCAGACAACGGCAACGAGCGTCGTACGCTGGCGGAAGATTTCTCCAAGCGGTCGGGCGCCGTCCGTAACAGGATCGCGCTTCCGCGGTTTCGGTATTTCGAGGAAAAAGAAACAGAACGAGCCGATCACATTCAGCAGAAAGACCGAGGCATACGCGCCCGCATACGGTACGGGATCGAAAAAATCCGCGGTCGTACGCACGACTTCCGGTCCGATCACCGCGGCGAGCAGCCCGCCCGCCAGCACCCAGGAGATCGCTTTCGGCCCGAATTTCTCGGACGCGGTATCCGCAGCGGCAAACCGAAAATAGCCCTGTGTCGATTGGTAGATACCGGTGCACGCGGTGCCGAGGAGCAGCAACTCGAATCGGCCAACCAGCAAGGCTATTGTGCTGATTACGCCTCCGGCAGCACCAGCGGTCGTGCCGAGCAGAAATCCGAGCCGGCGACCGTAGCGACCCATGAACAGTGACACGGGCCCGGTCATGCACATCGTAACCAGCAGCATCAGGCTGATCGGTAATGTCGCCAGCGCCTTGTTGTCGGCCAGCAGAAAACCTGCCAACCCGCCCAGGATGATGTTCACCGGCATCTGTGCGCCAAGAATAGCGTGTGCGGTGAACAGCACGGCAACGTTGCGCTTCGCGCGACGGTCATCCGGTTGGGACATAGAAACGACTACTATTCAGAAGGCAACGCGTACTCGGCGAACTGCTCGCGCAACCTGAGCTTGGAAATTTTGCCCGTCGCAGTATGCGGAAGCTCATCGACGAATTCCACAGCGTCCGGAATCCACCAATCTGCGACTTTGCCCTTGAACGAAGCCAGCAGGTCGTCCTTATCCGGCTTTGCGTTATCCGCCGACACGACGACGAGCAACGGCCGTTCGCTCCATTTCTCATGACGCACACCGATCACGGCCGCTTCGCGGACACCAGGATGCGCGACCGCATGATTCTCGAGCTCGATCGAGCTGATCCATTCGCCGCCGGACTTGATGACATCCTTGGTGCGATCGGTGATCTGCATGTAGCCGTTCGCGTCGATCGTCGCGACATCGCCGGTCGAAAACCAGCCATCCTCGTCATGCGAGTCGCTTGGTCCATCCTGTCCAAAGTAGCCGTCGCAGACCCACCAGCCTCGCACTCGCAGATCGCCAAAAGCCTTGCCATCCCAGGGCAACTCCTTTCCTTCGTCGCCGACAATTTTCATGTCGATCCCGAAAACACCGCGTCCCTGTTTCACGCGCAATGAATCGTTATCTTCCCGCGAGAGCTTCTCCATCCCGCGCTTCGGTGCGTTGACCGTACCGACCGGACTCGTCTCGGTCATACCCCAGGCATGCAGAGTTCTGACGCCGTGCTTCTGCTCGAATTCGTCCATGATGGTCAGTGGACAAGCGGCGCCACCGATAACGGTACGATCGAGGCTTGGGACGGTCTTGCCTGAGTCGCGGAGGTAAGCGAGCAGCGCAAGCCAGACTGTGGGCACGCCGAGCGCAAGCGTAACTCCCTCTGCTTCGATGAGGCTCTGGAGCGATTCGCCGTCCGCCATCTTCGGCCCCGGGAAAACGAGCTTGGCGCCCGTAATCGCCGCCGAAAACGGCGATCCCCAGGCATTGACGTGGAACATCGGCACGACCGGCAGCACCACGTCTCGATTGCAGAGGTTCAGAGCGTCGGGCAGGCAGCTCGCATAGGCGTGCAGGACCGTCGACCGGTGGCTGTAGAGAACACCCTTGGGATTGCCCGTAGTCCCCGAGGTATAGCAGAGCATATTCGCTGTATTTTCATCTAGTTGCGGCCAGTCATAGTCGTCTGACTCCGCTCCGAGGAGCGTCTCGTAACAGACCAGATCGAGCGAACTCCTTTCCGGCATGTTGTCAGCCGACGTCAGGACAACGTAGGTCGCGACGGTCGGCAGTTTGTCGGCCAAACTCTCGACCAGCGGCAGGAAAGCGATATCGAAAAACAACGCCCGGTTCGCAGCGTGATTAATAATGTAGACGAGTTGTTCGGCGAACAGCCTCGGATTGACCGTATGAAGAACTCTACCGGCACATGACACCCCGAAATAAAGTTCGAGATGACGGTAGTCGTTCCATGCCAGCGACGCGACGCGCTGACCACGTTCGACGCCGAGTCGCTCGAGCACATTCGCGAGTTGGCGCGCACGTCGGAAAACATCGTGGTACGTGCACCGATGCAGCGGTCGATCGGCGGTTATTGACACAACTTCTGAATTACCATGATGACGTTCAGCGAAGTGCATGATTTCGCTAACCGTCAGTGGTGTCGTCATCATCCTGCCTAACACGACATTCTCCGTTGTTCTTGTTCGTTTCGGCTCAAACTATACCGCCTGGCAGGATTAGAGTTTGCGCTGTCGCCCTGGCGTGATAATAATCCGCGCATGCGAGCTTATTCCACGCGCGAGGTTGCAGACCTTCTTGGAGAATCACCAGCCCGCATTCGCAGCTACGCACGCGCCGATCTCGTCTCTCCGGATCGCACAGCTGCCGGCCATTACCGCTTCTCTTTTCAGGACCTGGTCATGCTCCGGGCCGCGAAAGATCTGGTCGACGCCGAGCTCGACAGCAAGCGAATGTGGCGCGCGTTGCGAGCATTGCGGGAATCCCTGCCCTCTGATCGGCCGCTGAGTTCCGTTCGTGTCATGGCGGATGGCGATCGCGTTGTCGTTCGCGAGAGAAATCGCAGCTGGGATCCCGAGACCGGTCAAACGATCATGGAGTTTCCGGTCGAGACGCTGACCAACAAGGTTGCGCCGCTAGTGCTCGAATCAGCGGTATTGGCCAAGTCACGAGCCAGCACGGGAGACGAGTGGTTCGACCTCGGACTCGAGTTTGACCAGATAGGCGCACGTGATGACGCCTGTGCGGCGTACCGGGAAGCGCTGGCGCTCGATTCCGGTCACGTCAACGCACGCATCAATCTCGGCCGTTTGCTGCACAACGACCGCGCCTACCGTCAGGCGGAGGAACTCTATCGCGAAGCCCTGCGCATCGATCCGGCGAACTCGATCGCCGCTTTCAATCTTGGTGTCGTACTCGAAGATCAGGGTGCGCTGCAGGAAGCGATGGAGACGTACCGCCACGCGTTAACCGTGGACCCGAGCATCCCGGACGTGCATTACAACATCGCTCGACTCTACGAGCACCAGGGCGACCAGCAATCGGCACGCCATCATTTCTCGCGCTTTCGCGCGCTCCGCAGCCAGCGAGACGATTTAACATAACACTGAATCCGGTTCACGGATTCACGGTCGAAAAACCCCTTCTGTCAACGACTTAAGCGCGGCACCGTTGTACCTCGCAACAGCTGACGCAAGGACAGAGCCATGGAATCGATCACAATGAAATTGCCTCCCGGACGCGAAAGCGATCGGCGTATTGTGCGATTCTGGGGCGAGCGCCGCCTGCACGATTTCGCCGACACCGGAGTCTTCACGATCTCGACAGCTGCATCGGACACTTGTCCGCACGACACGCCCCACAAACGTGGCGGCAACGAGACCCTAGCCAATTTGTTAATCGAGGTTAACGGCAGGCTCGACCTCGCAGACAGCGAGTGCGGCGGCGATCCCTATGAACGCGACGAGTTCTCCAGGCGCAGGATCTCGTCATAGAGCGCCAGCGTCTTCTCGACCGTCGTTTCCACCCGAAAATCCGTGGCAATCCGAACGCGCGCCTGCTTACCGAGCTGCCGGCAACGATCGCGATCGTGATAGAGGCTCGATAGCGCCTGACCCAACGCACTCACATCGCCCGCCGGAACGACCAGACCGGACTGGTCGTTCTCCACGAGTTCAGGGTTACCTCCCGAATCACTGACGACCGGTGTCGTTTCGTAGGCCATCGCCTCGATGACCGAACGCGGCAAACCCTCGCGCTTGAGACTCGGCAGCACGGACACGTCCGATGCGGCCATCAACGACGGCGCGTCGGTACGATATCCGAGGACGTGGATGCGCTCGCGATGAGGAGATTTCGCGATCTGATCGGCGATCGGCACCGAGTCCATGCCGTTGCCAATCAATAGCACATGGACGCGCGAATCTTCGGGAATCGCGCTGAGGGACTCGACGAAGAGCGGAACGCCTTTGCGCGGGCGCACGTTCGTCACACAGCAGATCACGAACGCATCCCCGGAAATACCCAGCGTCGTCAGATCCGCAGGCTCATCTTGATACCAGGCGAGATCATGTCCCTTGTGAATCGTCACCAGACGTTCCTCGGGCAGATGCAGACCGAAGCCGCCGAGATCCAGCAAGCCTTTCCTCACGGCCTCTGCCACGCAAATGATTCTATCGACCCGCGGATTGAGAAAACTCATCCAGTCCATCGGATTGAGGTAGCTGATGTTCCCCACAATGCCGCGATATAGAACGAGCCTGGTGCTATTGCCTTTCGCGGCGGCAAGTCCGTTCACGATCGGCATCTTTCGAAACAGGTGCGTGATATGCGGCCGGTGCTCCGCCAAATGCCCGCGAATTACCTCCCTTCCCGCACGATCAAATTTACTTCGCAGTCTGAGTATCGAATGCGGAACGCCCGCGTCACGAAGCCAATCGATTTGCGCGGACTCTTCCCACAACAGCACTTTGAGATCGACGCCCGCACGATGCAGGCCGATGAACGTGCCGGTTTCCGGACGATCGGCCGCGTCCGTGATCGCGAGGACTCTGAGCTCACTCATAGCGTTTTCGGCAGCTTAGAAAGGAAATTAATGGCAGCTTCTCGAATTGCCCGGAATCGGCCGCCATCCCCTTTCGCTGTCGCAGGAAGAGAACTTGGGCAGACAATCAATAACCGCTATGCTTTAAATAAGAGGGACGTTGCATCCTAGACGGACACTCGCAGCTATGAAAGAGGAATACGCAGAACTCCAGAGCCTATTGCTGGCTAAACGTGAGGAACTCACGGCTCGTCTCGAGCGCCTCAAGGATAATCTTACGTCTGGTCGCAGCGCGGACTCGCAGGAACAGGCACAGGAGCTCGAGAATGCGGAAGTCGTCGACGCGCTCGGAAACGAAGCTCGGCTCGAGCTCAGCAAGATCGCGATAGCCCTGGAGCAAATGAAGACTGACACCTACGGCGAGTGCGTCAATTGCGGCGAGGAGATTCCGCTGGCGCGACTTAAAGCGTATCTGTTTGCGGACCGCTGCATCCGTTGCGCGACCGCCGAAGAACAGCGCAGCGCGCGCTAGCCATCAGCGGACTAATTCCGGCCATTTCTCGAGCAGTACCTCGCGCTGTTGTGCCGTTTCGGCGGCTGCTTTAGCCTTGACCGGCCCAAATCCCCGGATCTCCTCGGGAAGGCTCGCCAGTTCGAGCGCAACTGCAAAGTAACGCTCATCCAGCCGCTCAGCTATCGCAGTCAGAATCGCTTCGTACTCGGCGAGCAGCCGACGCTCGAGCTTCCGGTCGGCGGTGTAGGAAAACGGATCGAGGCGACTACCGCGCAGAAACCGCATCCTGGCGAGCCCGCGCAGCAACACGATCGACCAGGCGCCAAATGCCCGTTTCCGTGGACGACCCGTATTCGGATCCATCCCTGAAATCCACGGCGGCGAAAAATGGAACTCCAGTTTTGGCTCACCCTCGTACTCGTCGCGAAGCTTGTCGAGAAATTCCGTTTCCGTGTACAGACGTGCAACTTCATACTCGTCCTTGTACGCGAGTAACTTGAAGTAGCTTCGGGCAACGGCCTCCGCCAACGCCGATGACTCCGGTAAGATTTTCTTCTCGACTTCCTGAATGCTTGCGACCGCATCTCGATAGCGATTCGCGTAATCGCCATCCTGATACTGTGTCAGGTATTCCGCGCGACGTTCGATCGTTTCCTTCAACGACCCTGCAACGCGTTCCTGCGGGTTGGCGCCATTTGAAAGCCGCTCGGTTTCCGCAGTGTCAACGACGGAATAGCGGCCCCAATTCAGTGCCAGCTTGTTGCGCTCGACATTGGTACCGAAAAGCTCGAGCGCGCGATCGAGCGCCGCCACGCTGACCGGCAACAGCCCGCGCTGCAGCGCCGCGCCCAGCAGGAAGACATTGGCCGACAACGCGTCGCCCGTCAGTGCGTACGCCAGGCGGGAAGCGTCGACGGCATGGAAACCATCATCGCGGCTTGCATCCCGCAGTGCGAGCAGCAGCGCCTGGCCGGGAAATTCGAGATCCCTCTCGTGAATAAAATCGGGTGGCATCTCCTCGTGTGAGTTCACGAGAACCGAGGTGCGGTCTGTCGACAGCCTGATCAGCGTGTCCTTGCCGGCAGCGACGAGCAGATCACCGCCCAGCAGCAGATCGACCTGACCAACGGGTATCCTTGCACCGTGGAGCTCATCGCTACTATCGGCGACTCGCAGATGCGACAGCACGGCCCCGAATTTCTGCGCAAGCCCGGTCTGGTCCAACTCCATCACCGCCTTGCCCTCCAGATGCGCGGCCAGACCGATCAACCCGCTCGTCGTCACGACGCCAGTCCCGCCAACGCCAGCAACGAGTACGTTATATGGCTTCGACAGGTCCGGCATCGGCGGTTCAGGAAGATCCGGCAATTTGTCGAGCGATAGCGCGGCGGGCGCTTTGGGTACAGCGTCGCGCAGCGTAACGAAGCTCGGGCAGAATCCGTCGAGGCAACTGTAGTCGCGATTGCAGGCCGACTGGTTAATCGTACGCTTGCGCCCGAATTCGGTCTCTACAGGCACGACCGAGAGGCAGTTCGAGACCTGGTTGCAGTCCCCGCAGCCTTCGCAGACCAGCTCGTTGATTACGACGCGGCGTGAAGGCGTCTCGATGAGCCCCCGTTTACGTTTCCGACGCAGCTCGGCAGCACAGGTCTGCACATAGATGAGCGCCGAGACCCCGGGCTGCTCGCGAAGACGCAACTGAACGCGGTCAAGCTCGCTTCGGTGATGCACGGCGACCTCTGCTGGTAGCTGCGAATCGTTTTTCATTCGCTCGGGATCGTCCGTGACAACGACGACGGGTTTCACACCCTCGGCCACGAGCTGCCGGGCAACCTGACCAGCGCTGAAATTTCCTTCGACCGGTTGCCCACCAGTCATTGCGACGGCATCGTTGTGCAAAACCTTGTAGGTCATGTTGACGCCGGATGCGACAGCCGCGCGAATCGCGAGCGATCCCGAATGCGCGTAAGTGCCGTCGCCGATGTTCTGGAAGACGTGGCCCGTGTCCGTGAATGGCGCGTGACCGATCCAGCTCGCGCCTTCGCCGCCCATTTGCGTATAGGTCTCGGTGTTTCTTCCCATCCAGGCGACCATGAAGTGGCAACCGATACCGGCTATCGCACGACTACCATCCGGCACTCTCGTCGAGGTGTTATGCGGACAGCCGGAACAAAAATGCGGCTTGCGCACGGCGTTACCGGAAACCTGTGCGATCGCTTCGTCCTTGCGCGTAAGGTAAGCGAGACGCGAATCAATGGAAGAGCTCGGGAAGAAACGCGCCAGGCGCTTTCCGAGCGCAGCGGCAACGACACCCGTATTCAGTTCACCGGTCGACGGCAGAAGCCGTTCGCCGCGCTCATCGCGCTTGCCTACGATTGTCGGCCTTGCGCTGCCCGCAGTATCGAACAGCAGTTCCTTGAACTGCGACTCGATCAGGCTGCGCTTCTCCTCGATGACGAGGATCTCTTCGAGTCCGTCTGCGAACGCGCGGGCGCCGGCCGGTTCGAGCGGCCAGCTCATGCCGACTTTGTAGAGGCGGATGCCAACTTCGCTCGCGCGCCCCGGAGAGAGCCCAAGATCTTCAAGCGCCTGCATTGTGTCGGAATGCGCCTTTCCCGACGTCACGATCCCGAATCGCGGCTGCGGCCCGTCGATGATCGTTCGATCGACGTTGTTGGCGCGAGCGAACGCAGCAACGGCATCGAGCCTCAATCCGTGCAACCGCGTCTCCTGGTCGAGCGGCGGATCCGGCCAGCGAATACCGGGCCCGTCCGGCGGCATCTCGAAGGAAGGCTCGACGAGGGCGAAGCTGTCGTGATCGAAGTCGATCGTCTGAGACGCGTCCGCCGTCTCCGGAATCGACTTCATTCCCACCCAGCAACCGCTGAAGCGGGACAGGCCGTAGCCGAGCAAGCCGAATTCGATCAACTCCTGCACGGTGGTCGGATTCAGTACCGGCATCATCGCATCGATGAACGCGAATTCGCTCTGGTGCGCGATCGTCGACGACTTGCAATTGTGATCGTCGCCGGCCGCAACAAGGACGCCACCGTAACGCGAAGTACCGGCGGAGTTACCGTGTTTTAGCGCGTCGCTCGCGCGATCCACGCCAGGACCTTTCCCGTACCAGAGGCTGAATACGCCGTCGTAGCGTGTTTCCGGAAAAAGCGTCGCTTGCTGGCTGCCCCAAATTGCGGTCGCGGCCAGCTCCTCATTGACGCCGGGCTGAAAGTGAATCCCGGCCTTCTCGATCGCTTTGCCTGCCCGCCAGATCTCGCGATCGAGACCGCCGAGCGGCGAGCCACGGTAGCCCGACACGAAGCCGGCCGTGCGCAGCCCGGCGCGCTCGTCCCGGCGCCGCTGAATCAATAGCGTTCGGACGAGCGCCTGCAGACCGGTGAGGAAAACGGCGTGCTTATCGAGCTGATAGCACTCGTCGAGTCGGTTAATTTGCCTCAGCGCCACGATTTTCCGGTTATCAGGGATCGGGATGATCCGAAATGAGTTTCACAAAGTCATTCATGCCAACGTTACCGCCGCTCAGAACGATTCCGACGCAACCGTAAGACTTCGCGGCACCCGCAAGCACATCTGCCAATGCGACCGCGCCGGAAGGCTCGAGCACGAGTTTGAGATGGCGCATTGCGAAAGCCATCGCATGGCATGCCTGCGCGTCCGACACTGCGTGGCCGCCAGTCAGCACCTCCCGGTTGATCGCGAAAGTGATCGCTCCCGGTTTATCGGCCATGAGCGCATCGCACAGTGTCTCGGGATGGCCCTTAACGACCTGCCGGCTATCCGCTTCGAGCGACCGTCGGGTTTCGTCGTAGCCTTCTGGCTCGACTGCGAAAATTTCGCAGTCGGGATACTCGGCCCTGACACTCAAGCCGCATCCCGCGATAAGCCCACCACCGCCGCATGGCGCGAACATCGCATCCAGAGTCAGTCCCTCGGCACTCGCATAGGCTGCCAGCTCGATGCCAACCGTTCCCTGCCCGGCAATGATGTCGGGATGATCGAATGCGGGCACGAGTGCCGCGCCTTTTTCCTCCGCGACATGCGCTGCGATATGTTCGCGATCCTCACGGTAGCGATCGTACAGCACGATGTCCGCACCGAGCGTCCGGGTATTGAACTGCTTGATCTTGGGCGCATCCTGCGGCATGACGATCGTGGAATCGACGCCGAGCCACTTCGCGGCAAGCGCGACCCCCTGAGCGTGATTTCCGGACGAGTAAGCAACGACGCCAGAGCTACGCTCGGTATGGCTGAGCTGGAGCAGTCGATTGAGTGCGCCCCGGATCTTGAAAGTGCCAGCGTGCTGCAGTGACTCGACCTTCACCAGGATCCGGCTGCCGGCTCGCTGGTTGAGGACTTCGGACTCCAGAATTGGTGTCGCGACAAGCCAGTCCCGAAGCCGCCCCGCAGCTTCTTCGATGTCATCGATTGTCGGCAGGACGTGAGCCATGAGCCTCGAGATGCCCGAATTCCAGGCGACCACTATAGTCGACCAGGTCATTGTCGCCCTAGTCGCTGCCCGAAAACCCGCCCGCCACTTCCCCGCGATCGATTTGACTGAGACAATCGCGTCCCCATGCATCAAGACAGACTGAAGATTTGGCAGCACTCGCACTCCTTCGGCCAGCATATTAAGCGGCCGGGAGAATCGCGCACGCTGATCGTTATCGCGCTGACAAGCGCCATGATGCTGATCGAGATCGGTGCCGGCGTGATGTTCGGATCGATGGCGCTGCTGGCAGACGGTCTCCACATGGCGTCGCATACGGCGGCGTTGAGCATTAATGCGTTCGCCTATGTCTATGCCCGCCGCCACGCCCACAACGAAGGCTTCAGCTTCGGTACGGGTAAGGTCAATACGCTCGGCGGCTTCACGGGAGCTGTGCTGCTTGCGGGCTTCGCTCTGTTCATGGCTTGGGAGAGCGTCGAACGGCTGCTCTCGCCGGTAGAGATCGCGTTCAATCAGGCGATCATCGTCGCCGCCATGGGACTCATCGTGAATGGCGTTTCGGTCGTAATACTCGGACACAATCATTCGCATGGCGACGAGTCGGCGCACGGCGAAGATGACCACCATCACCATCATCACCACCACGACCACAACCTGCTGGCGGCGTATTTGCACGTATTAGCCGACGCGCTAATCTCGGTGCTTGCGATATTCGCGTTATTGGCCGCGAAGTATTTCGGCCTGATCTGGGCAGATCCGGCGATGGGTGTCGTTGGCGCGATTTTGGTCGCGCGCTGGTCGCTCGGGCTGGTTCGAAGTACGGCGCAGATCCTGCTCGATCGAAACGCGCCGGATGAACTCTGCGAGGCGGTACGCGAGTGTATCGAATCGGAGGATGACAACCGCGTCGTCGACCTGCATGTCTGGTCCGTTGGCCCGAATATCTACTCTGCAATTGTCGCCCTCGTGACCCACCATCCGAAATCGCCGGCACACTACAAGGCGTTGATCCCGAAGAAACACAACGTCGTGCACGTGACGATCGAGGTTCACGCCTGCGACGACACGCCATAGAGACTGATGACGGCCAATGGCGACAACACGGCGGGCGACGCGCCGACTTCACGCCCGCTGGTAAAGCTCGAGAACGTCGACGTCGCACTTGCGGGCAACCGCGTGCTTCACGATCTGAACTGGGAACTGCACGCCGGAGAGCATTGGGCGATAGTCGGCGCCAACGGCAGCGGTAAGACCAGTTTTCTGCGGCTTGTCGCCGGCAATCTCTGGCCTGCGCCAAATAGTGGTAATCGACGCTATGACTTCGACGGCGATATCCAGATCGACGCCGTCCAGGCGCTCGAACGAATCACTCTGGTTGGGCACGAACTGCAGGATCGCTACACCAGACTTGGCTGGAACTTCGATGCCGTCGATGTCGTGTTGTCGGGCCTGAAGCGAACCGACGTCCCGCGACACGAAACGGATCCGCAGGACCGTATCCGCGCCCGTGGCCTGCTGCGCAAACTCAAGCTGCTACATCTTGCCGAAAAGCCGTTCCTTGAACTCTCACGTGGCCAGCAACGCCGGGTCCTGATTGCGCGAGGACTTGCGTTCAAACCCGTCATCCTGATTCTCGACGAACCCGTCGCCGGGCTGGACGCCGAGTCGCGCCGCGCACTCAACGAAACGATCGAGCAGATCAGCGAAGACATCACGGTCCTGTGTTCTTACCACGAAGCCGCAAACCTGCCGCGTAACATGAATCGAATCTTGCGGCTGGCCGCCGGCCACGTGACCGAGGTCGGCTCGATCGAACCGGGCAGCGACGCCTTCGGCGATCATTCGCGTGACAGCACGCCGCCACGACCCATCTCTCCCGTGACCACCGACCCCGACAAGGTCGTCATCGACGTCGCGAACGCGAGTATCTGGATCGACAAGCAGCGCGTTCTCGTCGACATCAACTGGCGCCTGCTCGAAGGTGAGCACTGGCAGGTCATCGGCGCCAACGGCGCGGGCAAAAGCACGTTTCTGCGACTGCTGCACGGTCAGCTCCGTCCGGCGAAAGGCGGCTCGATAGAGTTTCCCGCGATTGACGATCCGGACAACGTCTGGTCGCTCCGAAGGCAGATCGCATGGGTATCACCCGAGCTTCAGGCCGGCTACTGGTATCCGTCTACCGTTTACCAGTGCATCGCGTCGGGCTTCGACTCCAGTATCGGGCAAACGCGCCGCTTGAAGCCCGATGAAGCCGAACTCGTCGACGAGCTACTCGAGCAGTTCGAGCTGTCGGATTTAAGCAAACGCAACGTGAAGGCACTTTCATACGGGCAGTTTCGCCGTGTCCTGATCGCTCGCGCGGTCGTCCATAGCCCTAAAGTCCTGCTGCTCGACGAGCCCTGGGAGGGCCTCGATCCCGGCAACCTCGAGCTCATCATGCACGAGCTGACGCAGATCATCGCGCGGGGCTCCCAGCTCATCTGCGCGACTCACTTCCATCGCCACGCCGAGCAGTTCAACAGAGAGCTGGTTCTCGAGAAAGGTCGGATCGCGCGGGCCGGATGACGTTTCCGCGGAAACAATTTCTAGAAATTGCTTTAACTTCGGTTGCTAAACGGGTCGGGGCTGCTTCTGGCCGCCGGCAAACGTTCGCGATGCCAATTTGTGTGGCGTGATCTGCACAATATGTGTAGCCTGACTCAACAAGTCGAGGGTCAAGACTGTCGAACCGATCGTGGCGATCATGGCTCTCGGACACGCAAACCGTTTTGGCGACATGACTCTGGAGACTTATGGTTTTTCCAAGAGTCGAAATATATACCTACGCCATCGATGAATCCGACTTGATCGAATTCGTTGATGATGCCTGGTTAGCATTTGCGCGAGATAACGGTGCAGCTGAACTGACTCGCGACTCAGTTATTGGAAGGAGATTGTGGGATTTCATTGACGGCTCGGGTACTCGACACTTCTATCGCGCGTTGTTCGAACGAATCAGGCTCGAGCAGTTAGAGACCGTTATCCCCTTTCGCTGCGACTCTCCGGAGCTGCAACGCTGGATGGAGCTGCGTGTGCTCGGTGCTTCGAAGGGCCGGATAGAGTTCAGTGGACGCCTCTTGCGGGCAGAAAAACAACTTCACGTGCCTCTAATCAACTCATTGCTCGCCGGCCCGAAGCAGCGGTTTTCGATATGCAGTTTGTGTAGGCGAGTTCACGCGTTTGGCGAGTGGTTGGAGCCAGAAGTGGCGATGCAGCGGTTTCATGTGTTTGAGACAGTCCATGAACCGGCAGTCGAGCATCTTGTCTGCGATCAGTGCGCAGAACTCCTTGGCAATGCGCATGCGTAGTTGAGCGATAGCAGATATGGACGAGCAGCCGCTTTTGGCCGCAAGGATCCGTAAACGAACAGTTAATATGCACGGAGCTGCATAAGCTGGGGGACAAGAATTGAAGAAGCTCGACTTCGGACAGGTCATCGGAATACTTGCGAATCTAGGCGTTATTGCGGGAATAGTATTTCTAGCTGTCGAGCTGCGGCAGAACAATGAACTGCTGATCGCAGAGGCGAGAGCTATGCGAACGAATCTCAGACAAGCAGACACCACTCTTGTCCTTGAGAACCCGGATCTGGGTCGTGCTCTGATAAAGCACAGGAACGACGAGCAGCTGTCACAGTACGAGATCCAGTTGGTCAACCTGTACGTCGACTTCGTTCTTATCAATTTTCAGAACGCATATCTCGACTCCGTACGGGGATTATCTGATTACGAGGACATTCCGGTCGAAGCCTGGAGAAAGAACTTCGGTCAGGATCCGTTGCCCTACGGATGGGTTCACATGCTCGACTACTGGCGAGAAACCAGAGGTTTGGGTGGCTGGGACGAGGGATTTGTTGAATGGATGGAAGAAACCATAATTGAGTAACGTCAGGCACGGCCGCTTCTGGCCGGAGGCGGCCGTCTGGCGTGAGTAAATTTCTAGGGTGAATGGCAGTTGCTCGGGGTCCACGTCAATATCGGCCTCGAGCGTAGACGAAAAAGGGGGAGATAAAGTGGAAAGCAGCTCTTCGCTAATGACCTCAGCATTGCCAACCCGCGGTATGACATTGCGGCGAAAATTCTATGTAGCGTTGGCCATTCTGATGACGTTGACAGTAATCGTCGGTTTCTGGCCGTCGTACTATGGTCCGCTGACTCAAGGTGCGACGCAGGTTTCCTGGATTCTGCATTTTCACGGTGTCATTTACATGGGCTGGATGGGGCTGTTCATTACGCAGACGGTGCTTGCGGCAAGCGGTAGGGTTAGAGCGCATCGTTCAGTCGGATCGATTGGTATCGGTTACGGGATCGCTGTCTTGATCGTAGGCGTGATTGTGAGCTTTGCCGCGCCCATCATGCACGTGAATGCCGGAGAGTGGACTATCGACCAGGCCGCGGCTTTCCTTCCGATTCCGCTCGGAGATATGGTGTTGTTTGGTGGCTTGTTTGGGGCAGCGATCGCATACCGTCAGAAATCGGAGATTCATAAGCGTTTGATGCTTTTGGCGACAGTTGCGCTATTGTTCGCTGCCGTATTTCGGCTGAACGCAGCCGGGTGGGCATCGTTGCCCGCGGCGATCTTCCTCTGGTACGTCCCAGTGATTCTCGGTATAGCGTACGATGGTTTACGGCAGGGGCGTGTTCACCCCGTGTATTGGATAGGCGCCGCCGCTATGGGAATCTCGCTGTTGAAATTACCGCTAGGAACCACTGGTTTCTGGCTTGGTTTCGGTGGGCGGCTTATCGAGTCCTTAAGCTGAGGGAGCGTAATCTCTGCTTTTGGCCGGAAGAAGCCGTAGAGGTCGGGTCGATGCTTATTGCACAGAGCTAGCTTTTGTCTAGTGGCGAAGTGAGATAGTGCTGTACGCGGCGTATGGATCTAATTTACACCCTGCTCGGCTAGGGAGGCGTTTGCCTTCAGCCACTCTCTTGGGAAAGGGTGTCGTTTCCAATCGAACGCTACGGTTTCATAAGCGTGGCAAGGATGGTTCTGCGAAGTGCGACATTATTCCCGGAAAGGACAAGGTCTTTGTGGCTGTTTATAGAATCGGCCCTCGTGAGAAAGCCCGGTTGGATCGAATCGAAGGTAGAGGAATCGGCTATGTAGTCGAGTCTCTCAACGTGCCGAGTTATGGCGAGTGTTTCACATACGTCGCCATCGATACTCATGTTGACGAATTTCTCAAGCCTTTTTCTTGGTACAAGGAACTCGTTGTCATAGGAAGCGAATATCTGCAGTTTCCTCGGCACTACGTGAATCGGATCGCGTCGCATCAGTCGGTGGATGACCCGAATGCTGAACGGCATGCCGAACAGATGAGAATCGTTCACTGGGCAAAACGCGGGATGAAACTCGGCGCCCAAAATACGACTGCTTCTGGCCGGGGGAAGTCACCTGTTAAAAGTTGACTTGCAAGCCGACGCGCATGTGCGGACCACGGCCCCATCTATCTTGTAGCGCGGCGAGGAAAGGCTCATCCTCCGCGATAGGAGAACGGTTTAATCGGTCTGCAGTTCTTTGTGTAGCCCGATGGAGGTCATCTGTGACAATAATTCGACACGCGATCATAGCGTCAGCAATGACTGCAGCGGCCTGTTCACCGCCTTCCCCGGATACGAGTCGAACAGAATCCGCGGGCCCACCCGCTCCTGCTCAGGTCGCGGCATTGATCTCGGCCGCCGTGCCGGACGTCACCATCACGAGCGGCGAGCTCAGCGCCGGCAACGATCAGTACGAAGTTACTGGCACGTTGCCGAACGGCGACGAGATCGAGATCGACATAGTGCGGTCCGATGGTGAGTGGGCCGTCCAGGAGATCCAGCGCGATGTCGAGTGGTCGTCCGTGCCCGGGCCTGTCCGTGCGGCAGCTGCCGCCGCACCGGGTTCGTTTGAGCCGGTTCGCGTCATCGAGAGCTTGCAGACGGCTGACGGCTCGGTCGTCTATGAATTGTTTCGGCAGGCAGCCGGCTCGGGCGCCTCGCGCGGTCCAGCGATGGAGGTGCGCTGGTTTGAAGGTACAGCAGAGGTGATACCTTGAATAACGACAAACACCTCTGCGATACCCAACGTCCGATCGTCCGAATGGATACGCAAGCTTCCAGCCAGCTGGGGTCGTAGAGCGGAAGGCTTGAAATTGAACCCATCCGGGAACCTGAAAACGCTTACCAACTACAAGGCCTGGGCCAATAGGCGCCTTTATCGAGCCCTTGACGGTATTTCAGACGATGCGCTTGCCGCGAATCGGGCGACGCGGCTCGGAAGCATTTTGACGACGCTGAATCACTCGTACGCGATGGATCTTGTCTGGCAAGCGCATCTGGAGAGTCGCCCACACGGTTTTTCGACCAGGCGTCCGATTCTGTTCACCGCACTCGACGAACTGTGTTCTGCTCAGACGACGATCGACCAATGGTATGTCGAATACGCCGCCGAACTGGAACCAGCGCAGGCAAAAGAAGTAGTCCCGTTCGAATTCATCGACGGAGGCCATGGAGACATCACTCGCGGCGAGATCGTGTTCCATGTCGTGAACCATGCAACGTATCACCGAGGACACGTCACCGACGCGATGCTGCAGATTCCCATGCGACCGCCCGTGACCGACTTCCCGGTCTTTCTTCGCGACGAATCCTGCGATCAGCCCGCGCGGTGATCTCGCAGCGGTCACGAATCGCGAGAGCGCGGAATCTGGCGAAGAAGGTAATTCCGTATCCATCCTGGACATCGAGAGAGAGATCGACGGGGGCGCGGATGCCGAAGTGGCGCGTATCGTCGTCGGAACAGACGATGCCCAGTCGCAACGGTTACCGGCGTTGGAGATGAGCCATATCTATTGGATGTTACCCGCGCGACGGTTGCCGACTGGATGGACAGATTAGCCAGGATCAGGCTAATTCATCCGCAAGGCTTTTAACTTTCGCGTGTGATGGAAGTAGTCCTCGGGTGAATCGTCGGTCTCTTCCTTCGGAGGCTCGTACCTGAACCTGCCGGTCGCCATATCGGCTAATTCTTCGAGTGTTCTTCTCTCTGTCAATGCACTGATCGGCAGCACATATTCATGGATTTGCGCTGCATCGTATTCTTGCTCGTCGGTATCGGACGGGTCTGCCTCTTCCGGATTCGAGGGCTCCCGCAACTCGTTCATCAGGAACTCGATAATTTCACTCGAGTCCAGTAGCGCGGCATCGTCGTCGGTCGCAGCGGGCGATTCCTCTCTCTCGTTCCGTTCGCGCTGCTCTTTCTTGATCTCGCTCATGTTGCCGTGGTGACAGAAACGACGCCTTGGGTGAATTTACCGGGCCGAAGAACTACTTGAGCCCGACCCAATGAAGAAGCTGCCGCCACCAGGGCCTGCGATCTCGCGTCGACAGTTTCTCCTGGTCATCCGCGGCGTCGTTCTCGAGCCTGTCCAGGATGTCCCTCGCCGACAGTACCTGCGCGGTCGTGGTCAGGTCGCTTTCGACGGGTTCTTCGTCGAAGGCGCTGTCAGCATCAGGAATAGCCATCGCGCGACGATAGCGCCGGCGCATCGCGGCATTCTGTGAGCTGGATCACGGTCCGGTGAATAGAGGAATTACGTCACATTCCGGTTTTACCGAATGCCCGGGTTTGGGGAGATTCGGCCACGTAGCGCACCGATTTGAGCGGAATTCAGACGAATTCCAGCCGATTTCTGCTCGAATAAAGCCCTGAACTCGGTAGAATCAGATCAGACATCGCCATTCGAGAGGCACCCCCGTGGCGCACAAACGACTGTCCATATTGGTTCTCGGTTTAGGCCTTGCGCTCTTCGACCATCCAGCGCAAGCGCATCATTCCGAGCTGGCCGAGTTCGATCCGAACCAGCCTGTCAGCGTGACGGGCATACTGCGCAAGGTCGAGTGGCAAAACCCGCACGTCTGGTTTTTCGTGGATGTAACGGAAGCAGACGGCACGGTGACCACCTGGGGCTTTTCGACGTCGCCGCCGGGATCATTGATGCGACGAGGGGTCACGAAAGATGCGATGCGGATCGGCGCCGTAGTCAACGTCGAAGGCTCACGCGCGCGCGACGGGTCTAACCACTCATCGACACGGCGATTCACGTTCGAAGACGGTACCGCCGTGCTCGCACGACCGGAATAACGAGAGGGAGGACAACAATGCGCAAACAGTGGATCGGCTCGGTAATCGTGCTGGCGGCGATACTGCTCGGGGGGCCCTCGCAGGCACAGTCTGAGCAGGAAGTGCCGCGAATGGCGGACGGCAAGCCGGATTTTTCCGGAATCTACACACCTCCGGCCACGGTCAATGGAACCGGCCCACGCGGCAACCTGATCTTCAACGAGCCTAATCTGGCTCCGGTGAAACCCGGCGCAGAGAGTCTGCTTTATATTCCACGTACCGGCGATGCGCGGATCGATGAACCACGCGCGATGTGCCTGCCGGCGGGATTCCCGTCCGGGATGCTTTACATCCTGCCCATCCAGTTTATCCAGAATCCGGACTACCTTGTCATTATTCCGGAACTACAGCGTGCGGCTCGAATCATTCCGACGGACGGGCGTCCGCACCGCGAAGGGCTCGAGCCATCGTATTACGGCGATTCCGTCGGGCACTGGGAAGACGACACACTGGTCATCGAGACTGTCAATTTCAAACGCTGGATCCTCGACGACTACCACTACACGGACCCGACAAAGAGCCGCTGGCATAGCGATGCGATGACGACGACCGAACGCTTGCGCCGTGTGGGCAACACACTCGAGTACCAGATCACAATCGACGACCCGAAGATTTTCGAGCATCCCTGGTCGCAGGATTTCGAGCTGACGCTGCGACCGGACTGGGAGCCGCTGGGCCTGCTCGAGTATGCCTGCGAGGCAGGCAATCGCTGCGCCGGTGGCGACTGTAGCGGAGATGCTCCGCCTTAGAGGCTTTGTCCTGCGAGTACCTCGAATCACACCGACCGAGTTTCACTTCGAGACATGAAACCGAAAGCGCTACCAATCACGCGTCTTATCGTGTTTCTGATAAGCATTCAGTGCGGGACGCTGTCGGCTCAGGTCGCGGAGGACGAGGCGCTCGTCGAAGCGCTTGCGTCGACGGGAGAGATTCGCGCCGCATTTCTCGGCGCCAACCCCGTGCAGATCCAGATCGATTTGCAGACCGGTGAGATCGGCGGACCTGCTGCCGACGTTGCCAGGGAGATCGCGCGCCGGCTCGGCACTGCGCTATCCATTCAACCGCTCTCGGGTGTACCCGCAGTCATCGAAGCCGTCAGCAGCGGCTCCGCAGACATCGGCTTTATCGCTTACGACACCACTCGCGCGCAGCGTGTTTCGTTCACTCAGGCCTATATCTACGGTCACAACAGCTATATCGTCCGTACGGACTCCGCGCTGCGGAGCTTCGCCGACGTCGATCGTGAAGGCATGCGTATCGCGGCGATCTCCGGTAACGCTGTCGATTTGCACCTCGGACGTACACTCGAAAATGCTGAACTGGTTCATCTGGCCAGAGGGACGCAGGACGAGGAAGCGGCCAGGATGATTCTCGCCGGAGAAATCGATGCTTACGCCGCGAACAAGCAACGTCTCGCCGCAGTCATCGCCGTAGAACCTCGCGTTCGCGTACTCGACGGAAGCGTTCTTCCGGTGGAACAGTCAATCGTGGTTGCACACGAAAACGCGGACTTGCTGCCGCCACTGAACCTGTTGATCGACGAGCTTCGAACTTCCGGTGTTCTGCAGGAGATCGTTGATCGATATAGCATCGCCGGCGTTGAAGTCGCGCCGGGCGGCGGACGCTAGACCCGGTCTGAATGCTGCCGAGCGAAGTAATCGACTGTCCCTATTGTGGCGAGACGATCGAAGTGGTCATTGACGATTCTGTTGATCAGCAGGAATACGTGGAAGACTGTTCGGTTTGCTGCCGGCCAATCAACATAGCCACTTCGGTCGATCATCGAGGCGAGGTCAGCGTACGCTGCTGGACCGATACCGAGATCTTTTAGGCCTGCGGCTGGAGGCGGCGAACTTCATTGAAGTTCGACCAATGCGCGCCGGCGAGAATCAGGCTGCCGACGACACTAATGACAATTTCGAGGTATTCGGGCCAGGTGCCGTGACCCGTTAACGCCGCGACCGTCAGCAGGCTCATACCAACGAGGCCGAAACTGGCAATTTCCGGTCGTCGATGGCCGCGAAAACCGAGATAGAACCCGAGCAAACTCGTCGGTAGCACGACCCATAGCATGAACCAGTGGAAATGCGCATCTCCTCCGAAACGAACGGCAGCCAGCGGCAGCGTTGCGACGAGCAGCGTCACGGCCAGGCAATGTGCAAGGCAGATGGCTGATAGCGCGATCGCGAGCCGGTCGAGTTGCCGGGAGGGGCTCATGGTCGATAGGGAACTAGCGTGGTTGGCCGAAACGTGGCGGGCAAGGATACCGCAGTGCGCTCAGGGTCGCTATCGCCAGCCTCCGGGTTGTGCGGCCATGACGCTGGCGCCTTCAGCGCACGCTCGCTAACATCGCCGCTCGGAGATGGAACCGACAAGCAGCCAGGCGGAGCACACTGGGCCATGGAATTGAAAAGCAAGACCGTAATCATTACAGGCGCAGCGCGCGGACTGGGTGCCGCCATTGCACAGGGACTGGCTAGCCAGGGAGCCGATCTCGCACTGGTAGACCTCGACACCGACTCACTGAATGCAACACAGAATGCGTGTGAACAGCTCGGCGTGGTCTCGCGTCGCTATGCGGCGAACGTCGCAGATGAATCGCAAGTCGTCTCCTGCGTGAGCCAGATCGCGGAGGACTTCGGACGTATCGACGGGCTCGTCAATAACGCCGGAATTCTCCGCGACGGCTTGCTCGTAAAAGCCAAGGACGACGAGATCGCAAGCAAAATGAGTCTCGATGACTGGCAAGCCGTCATCGACGTCAACCTCACGGGTGTGTTCCTGTTTGGTCGCGAAGCGGCCGAACGAATGATTTTGTTCGGCGATGGCGGCTGCATCGTCAATATCTCGAGCATTTCCCGCTTCGGTAATTTCGGCCAGAGCAATTACTCCGCGGCAAAAGCCGGTGTAGCCGCACTGACTGTAGTGTGGTCGAAGGAACTCGCGCGTCACGGAATTCGCGTCAATGCAATCGCGCCGGGATTCGTTAATACGGAAATGGTCGCCAGCATGAAACCTGAAGTTCTCGAGCGCGCGAAGTCGCATATTCCACTCGGCCGGCTTTGCGAGCCTGACGAGATCGCGCACGCAGCGATCTTTCTGTTCGAGAACGACTACATGGATGGTCGCGTCATCGAAATCGACGGGGCACAGCGACTCTGATCGAATAAGAAAACGCCGCGGCCCCTGGAGACCGCGGCGTCCAATCGTACTAGACCGATTTTATTCCGGCGCAGACGTGAATTCGGGATAGGCCTCCAGGCCACATTCCCCGACGTCCACACCTTCGTACTCTTCCTCTTCCGAGACCCGGATTCCCAGAATGGCTTTCAGTATCGTCCAGACGACCAGGCTCGTTACGAACACCCAGACGAAAATCGCCGCGATACCAAGCAGCTGGGCGCCGAACGAAGCATCGGAATTCGTCAGGGGAACCGCCAGCAGCCCCCAGATTCCGACGACACCGTGCACCGATATCGCACCGACCGGGTCGTCAATCTTGAACATTCGGTCCATGAAGACGATTGACGGCACGACGATCAACCCACCAACGCCACCGATCAACGTCGCGGCCAGCGGCGCCGGCGTTAGCGGTTCCGCCGTAATCGCAACCAGACCGGCGAGCGCGCCGTTCAGCGCCATCGTGAGATCGGCCTTGCCGAACCACAGCTGCGACAGCAGAAGCGCGGCGACAAGCCCGCCCGCGGCGGCCATGTTCGTGTTGACGATGACCAATGACACGGCGTTGGCTTCGTCGACGTTCGAGATCATGAGCTCCGAGCCGCCATTGAAACCGAACCAGCCCAACCAGAGGATCAGCGTGCCAAGAGCCGACAGAGGAAGGTTCGCACCCGGTATCGCCCGAACCTCACCAGCCGGACCATACTTGCCTTTTCGTGCCCCGAGCAGCAGTACACCCGCGAGAGCGGCTGCCGCACCACACATGTGCACGACACCGGAGCCGGCGAAATCGGAGAAGCCGGCCGCGTCGAGCCAGCCGCCGCCCCATTTCCAGTAGCCCTGGATCGGATAGATGAATCCGGTAAGGACAACTGCGAAGGCGAAGAACGACCAGAGCTTCATGCGCTCAGCGACCGCACCAGACACGATCGACATCGCAGTCGCAACAAACACGACCTGGAAGAAGAAGTCTGACAACCCGGAATAGTAAGGCGCGTCGTCACCGCCGGCGATCACATCGGCGGCAGCGTTGTCGGCACTCGTCAACATACTGATGCCAGGAATGAAGCCGTTGCCATCGCCGTACATGATGCCGTAGCCGCAAACCATGTACATGATGCAGGCAATCGAATAAAGGCCGACGTTCTTCGTCAGAATTTCGGCGGTGTTTTTCGCGCGTACCAGACCAGCTTCCAGCATCGTGAAGCCGGCCGCCATCCACATGACGAGCGCACCCATCACGAGAAAGTAGAAGGTGTCCAGCGCGTAACTGAGTTCTGCAATTTCCATTGTTATCTCCTTTCTGCCTTACAGCGCCTGATCGCCGGTCTCGCCGGTACGGATCCGAATCGCCTGCTGCAGATCGGAAACGAAGACTTTGCCGTCGCCGATGGAACCCGTGCCGGCAGCACCGACAATGGCTTCCACGGCAGCTTCAAGCAGGTCTTCGGGGACTGCCGCTTCGATCTTGGTCTTCGGCACGAAATCGACCGAATACTCTGCGCCTCGGTAGAGCTCCGTGTGGCCCTTCTGTCGACCGAAGCCCTTCACCTCGGTCACCGTCAAACCCTGCACACCCGCTTCGGCAAGCGCCTGGCGAACGTCCTCGAGCTTGAACGGCTTTATCACTGCGGTGATGAGTTTCATGTCATCAGCTCCTGTTGTGGTTCTCCGTGTTTCATGGCGGGTACTCCTTATTCGCCTTCTAGGATGGATCGAGGCTGAAATTGCACGATCCGTGCCAAGCCCGTTTTCTTTTTGTTTTTCCGCTACTTAATGAACTTGAAGGTCGCTGGACCGAGCGCAACCGCACTAAAATGGTGCCGGGACGCACTAAATCCGGGCGCGCCGTAAGAGCGGGTCGCGAGAGCCGCGGGCAGATTTCCCTGCGCTCCACGGCGTCGTCTTCCGGGCTATGATGCAAATAAAAAAGGAGCCGCCATGTTGACGATGACTTCGCTCTGGGCCGCCGTACTCATCGCGGCGATCCTCACCTGGATCGCCTCAGCACTGATCTGGACCGTTCTTCCCTGGCACAAGAACGACTATTCGCGACTCCCCGACGAAGACCCGGCGCTCGCAAGCCTGCGTCCTCAGGGCTTGCTACCCGGGCAGTACCACTTCCCGTATATGGCGTCACCCGGCGACGTCAAGGATCCAGCCGTACGGGAGAAGCTCGAAGCGGGTCCGGCCGGGTTCATGACGGTGCTGCCGCGTGGCGTCCCGAATATGGGCAAGAGCATGGCGTTGAGCTTTGCGTTCAACCTCTTCGTCAGTGCGGCTGTTGCTTATGTTGCGTCGCGAACCATTGCCGCAACCGCAGACTATCTCGAGGTGTTTCGAGTCACGGGAACGGTCGCGTGGCTGGCCTACGGAATGGCGGTCATACCTGACGCGATCTGGTTCGGACGCCCCTGGTCCATAGTGGCGAAGTACATCCTGGATGCGTTTATATACGGTTTGCTGACAGCCGGCGCGTTCGGCTGGCTCTGGCCCGCGATCTAGAAATCTTCGGGCGCGACCGTCAGGGTCAAACCATCAAGCTCGTCGCTCATCATGATCTGGCAACTCAGACGCGATCGATCGGGATCGAAAGACGACAGGTGCCCGACAAGATCCTGCTCTTCGCTGCTACGCGTGCCGAGCTTTGCTGTCCAATCCGCGTCGATGAACACATGGCAGGTCGCGCAGGAACAAAGCCCGCCACAGATTGCGTCTACGCTCGCATCGAGATCGCGAATATTCTCCATGACGGAAATACCATTCGTCGCCTCGACTTCGAGTGCAACAGCATTGCGATTGGTGACATTGATTTTCGGCACAAATTGGGATTCTTGCGAAGACGGGGCGGCACTATAGCAGAATGAACTCAGCAGAGAACGTAACATTGCGACGCCACTTCCGGTCTTGATTAGCAGATGCCAGAAACTCAGCACATCCAACCGAGCTTAGAATCCTGCCTCGTTGTTTTTTTCAAGGCACCGGATCGCGCCAAGCGGCGGCTGGCAAACGAAATCGGCGACCTTGCGACACGCGCCGCGACGCACCTTTGGGACTGCATCGTGGAAGACGTGGACAGCTGGCGCGGCTCGGTTTGCTACGCGCCGGCGGAACTCAGCGATGCCGCCTGGCTGTCACGACAGCTGAATACGCCCCATGCGGCAGTTCTTCAGCACGGCCGCAATCTCGGCGAAAGAATCAACCATGTCGACCGGGTACTTCGCCACGGTGGCGAACGCAAGCTGATCTTCATCGGCACTGACTGCCCGGCGATGCAGCCGGAATATCTCGAGCGCGCCGATGCCTTGCTCGAAGACTTCGACGTGGTGCTGGGTCCTGCGGCGGACGGTGGCGTCGTCCTGATGGGAGCGCGCGCCGCGTGGCCGCCGCTAGCGGATCTGCCATGGAGTACCAACGCGCTGCACGAGGAGCTGAATCGTGCCTGCATGGCTCAGGGGAAGTCGGTCGTCGACCTCGAGCAACGCGCGGATGTCGACACGGTCGCCGAGTTACTCGCGGCGCGCAGAGATCTGGAAGACGACCGACGGCCTGCGCGGCGAGCGCTGTACAACTGGCTCAAGGAGCCGAATCCCGTCTGGACCGGACACTCCTGATGCGAAATGCGAAACCGATTCTGCTCGCGATCATGGTGGTCGTCATGCTCACAGCCGTGGCATTGCTGCCTGTCGCGGATTGGCTCGCGATTGGCGTTACGTGGATCGAAGCGCATCGCACCCTCGCGTGGATCGCTTTTATAGCAACCTATATCGTGGCGACCGTGCTCGTCGTACCAGCCGCCATTCTCACTCTCGGTGCAGGGTTCGTGTTCGGGCTCCCACTCGGCGTTGTGCTCGTCTCCCTGGGTAGCGTACTGGGCGCTTCGGCGGCATTTCTCGTCGGCCGTTTTTTCGCCCGAGATTGGGTCGCCAGACATATAGAGGGATTGCCGCGCTTCCAGGCGCTGGACCGAGCCACGCATCACGAGGGTTTCGTTATCGTTTTTCTCACGCGCCTTTCGCCCTTGTTTCCCTTCAATCTCATCAACTACGGCCTGGCGCTAACCAGCGTCAAGTTTCGGGACTATTTCTTCGCTTCCTGGATCGGCATGCTCCCGGTTACGATTCTGTACGTCTATATCGGCTCTCTGGCCAGTGAACTGGCGGAGCTGACCAGTGGCGAGGTGGGCGGCGGCATGGCAAGGACGGTATTTTTCATCGTCGGACTCCTCGCGACCGTCGTCCTGACCGTCGTGATTACGCGCAAGGCGACCAGGACGCTGGCCGAGCATCTAGCGGCGGAATCCGCGGCAGAGGACTCCCCGCCTTGAGTCTGCAATATCCGGGAAGTGAGTTCGACGATGTCTGGCGAAAGCTGACGTTTCCTGACGACCACGTCAATCCGGTACCGCAATCGCGCTACCACCTGGTCGTTATCGGCGCCGGATCGGCCGGGTTGATTTCCGCCATCGGCGCCGCAGGACTCGGCGCGCGCGTCGCACTCGTCGAGCGGGACGCAATGGGCGGCGATTGTCTGAACATCGGCTGTGTGCCGTCCAAAGCACTTCTCGAATACACACGCAGGCACGAAACGCCTGTGAGCTTCGATGATGCCTATCGCTGGCTGCGGCGGGTCCGATCGGAAATTTCGGCGCACGACTCGGTCGAGCGCTACAGGACCGCCGGCGTCGATGTCTTTCTGGGAAACGCCCGACTCGAAGACGACGGTACGGTCGTCGTCGGAGACAGCCGCCTCAATGCGCGACGAATCGTCATTGCCACCGGCGCTCGCGCATCCCTGCCGCCAATTCCGGGCCTGAGCGACACCGAGCCACTGACGAACGAGACACTGTTCGATCTCAAATCGCCGCCGTCGGCACTCGCCATACTGGGCGCCGGCGCGATCGGTTGCGAAATGGCACAGGCGTTCGCGCGACTCGGCGTCGACGTCCAGCTTTTCGAAATGGCAGAGCGTGTTTTACCGCTCGAGGAGGAAGAAGCGAGCACGGCTGTGGAATCGGCACTGAAGCGCGCCGGTGTCACGCTGCATCTAAACGCTGCTGTCACTTCCGCGGCGCGTAATGAGGCCGGCGTGACGCTACGGACAGACGACCTCCAGATAACGACCGACCAGGTTCTGGTGGCCGCGGGGCGTCGTGCAAATACCGAAGGTCTCGGGCTGGAGGCCGCCGGCGTCGCCATCGAAGACGGTCTGGTCAAGGTCGACGCGAAGATGCGTACGACCAACAACAAGATCTTCGCCGCGGGTGACATCTGCTCGAAGGCCCAGTTCACCCACAATGCGGATGCTCAAGCGAGGATCGTCGTACAGAACGCATTGTTCGCTGCCACTGCGAGCGCCGACAAGCTCATCATTCCTCACTGCACCTACACCAAACCGGAAGTCGCGCACGTCGGTCGCAGCCGCCGGGATCTGGCTGCCGATAATACGGATTTCGACGTTTACCGCGTCAACCTCGGTGAGCTCGATCGTAGTCGTACGGCAGGAGATACCGATGGCTATGTCGAAGTACTGACGCGAAAAGGCCGCGACGGCATCCTCGGTGCGACGATCGTCGCGCACGACGCCGGCGACCAGATAGCCGCTCTGTGTCTGGCGATGGCTCATGGCATCGGGCTCGCCGGTTTCGGCAAAGCGGTACTGCCCTATCCCACTCGCGCGGAGTACTTGCGCCGACTGGCCGACGCCTATAATCGGACACGCCTCACGGATCGCACGAAAGCGCTGATGTCCCACTGGTTTCGCTGGAGCGCATGATGCCCGCTCACGCCGTATCGATAATCGTTCCGGTGCTGGCCGATTCGGCCGCGCTAGCTGCGCTGGTAGCGCGAATTCGGAAGTGGCCCGAGCAGCCCGCCGAAATTCTGGTCGTCTCCGCCGGGCCGAACAGGGAACTGCAGGAACGCTGCAGTGCGCTTCGATGCGGCTTTCTGGAATCAACCCGCTGCCGCGGCGTTCAGCTCGATGCCGGAGCTCGGGCGGCGAGCGCGGATATTCTCTGGTTCATGCATGCCGATGCAGGACCGCATCGCGACAGTCTCGGTGCGATCGCTGCCGCAATCGACGCAGGTGCGATCGGCGGGTTCTTCCGCTTCAGGCTCGGCGGGCGGGCGGCGTGGTGGAAAGCACTGCTCGATCGATTGACAGGTCTGCGGGTTCGGCTTGGCGGCATCCCGTATGGGGATCAGGGTCTGTTCGTCGCACGGGCAGCCTACGAAATCTCGGGCGGTTTCGCTCCGCAACCGCTCTTCGAGGAGGTAGCGCTCGTCAAATCGTTGCGTCGGCAGGGGCACTTTCGCGCGCTTTCACTGCCCATAGAGGTAGACGCACGACGCTGGGAGCGCGACGGCTGGTTGTCGCGAAGCCTGAGCAACCGGATGCTTGCGCTTCGATACAGTCTCGGCTCGTCCGCCGAGAACCTCGCCGAGCACTATGACAGGGTAGCAGTGACTGACAGGAAAGCGACATCGTGAGCGCAGCAGATCCGTTGACCCACACACCGGACGCTGAACCGCGGGGCTATATCGATCCCGGCGCGCTGCGCGAACTTTGGTTCCATACCGGGACGGCTTGTAACCTCGATTGCCCTTTCTGTCTCGAAGGATCGAAACCCGGGGACACTCGACTCGACAGGATCAGGCTAGACGACGCACGGCCGCTGATCGACGAGGCCGTCGAACTCGGCGTCGAACAATTCTCGTTTACAGGCGGTGAGCCATTCATCGTCAAAGACTTCGTCAACATTCTGCAATACGCGTCGGAGACAAAGCCCTGCCTTGTATTGACGAACGGCACGGACGTGGTCTTGAAACGCATGCGGCAGATCGAGACGCTGACAGATCAGCCTAATCCGATCGCATTTCGGGTCAGCATCGATTTTCCGGATGAGTCACGCCATGAAGCCGCTCGCGGAGCGGGCAACTTCGCGAAATCCTGGCTGTGTCTCTCGGAGCTTCACGCGCGCGGATTCAAAGTCTCGATCGCGCGTCAGATCGGTTCGGACGAAGACGAGAAATCCGTAACGGCAGCCTACAAAGCGCTGTTCCGAACGTACGGCCTGCCCGAGGACACGACAATCGTGTCTTTTCCCGATTTTCTCACGCCCGGCTGTCATCCACAGGTGCCGCATATCACGGAACACTGCATGACGACTTACCATACGGAGGAATCTCGCGCGGCGTTTATGTGCGCTTTCTCCAAGATGATTATCAAGAAGAGTGGCCGCATGCGCGTCTACGCATGCACGCTCGTTGACGACGACGAGACCTATGACCTGGGCGGTACGCTGGCGGAGAGCCTCGGGAAACGCGTCATGATGCGCCACCACCGCTGCTACAGCTGCTTCGCGTTCGGCTCTTCCTGCAGCGAACTCTGAGACGAGCGGGGAAGCGCTCAGGCCGGGAAGAAATCGATCGGCTTGGTCGTCGTGATCGCTTCTACGTCCCTGGCTTCGAACTGGAACAACAGGACGCGCTGCACGAGCTTCTGCTCGAGATCGGGATCGCCGAGCTCCGAGGATACGACCTCGCAAAAACTCACGGTGCCGCTTGGCTCAATCGTCAGGCGCAGCAACAGCTTTCCTACGAGCAGCGGATTCGAACGAAGCGCGCGGTTGTAGAGAGCGAAGATAGCGCCTTTGTTGCGATCGAACACGAGCTCGATCTCCTCACGGCTACGCGAAGGCAGGTTACTTGACCCGGCCCGCGCGGTGTCACCGCCGACAGGTGCTAATCCCTCGAGCGGATTGTCGACCTGCGTGGTCGCGCGTGCGACCAGACCGCTCCCGCCCGTCGTTCGGCTGAACGAACTCGTATCGATGCCTCCGCTGGAGCTCTGCGCAGCCGATGTGATCAGTGAACGATCGGTCGACGGCGCGTCGCTTTCAGTCGCTCCGACGACGTCGGTCTCGCCGAGACTTTCCAAAGCCTCGTTGTCACGCAGAGATGCGAGCTCTGCTGCAAACGGCAACAAGCCGGCAACGCTGGCCCGCTCGCGAGCGGCCTGCACGTTCTCGACCGGTTCCGCAGGTGCGATCGGCTCGAGCGGAACTTCCACGACTGGCTCGGGCTCGGGCACCGCTTCCGGTTCGACGAGCTGCTCGACCACCGGTTCCGGCTCCGGAATCGGTTCTTCCTCCACGACTACCGGCGGCGGGGGTGGCGGCGGCGCTTCACGCTCGAGCACCAGCCGTGCGAAGCGATTCGGTATCTCTTCGATTTCGGCCGGGTCAGGCTCGGGTAGCGGCACGACGCCCAGAATGACGCTGAGCAACAGGAGCAAACCGGCGGCCCGCACGGCAATACGCCGAAACGCCTGATCCTGTTCCCCACCGGTAACCCAGGGCAGATCGTAGACGCGATACAAGGATAACGCTGTCGCCATCGGTCTAGCCGCCGGAACCTGTCAGTGTCGCGATCTGCACGTCGGAGGACACCTGCATCACTGCCAGGGAAAGCTGCCCGTACTCCGCATCCGTACAGGTCGCCATGATGCGCTTCAATAACGAATACGGAATTTCCTTGTCGCCCATTATCGTAACTTCGCGACCGGCGACATCTTCGCGAGCATCCTGCCGCAGGGTTCGGTCCGTTTGACTCTGCAAAGCGGCGCGCAGCTCGGGAATGATCAGCTCTTCGCGCTGCATGATTTCGGGAACGTTCGCAACGCGCCGACCCTGAACGAGTAGATCGCTGTCAGTCACCGTCACGACAACGGTTTCGCGCGCGCGTTGCTCTGCAACAGATTCGGGCAGAGCCATGTCCTTCGCATTGGGTAACGTCTGCACCTCGCCGGAATTAACCAGCAGGAAGAACACGAGAATCGTAAAGATATCCATCAGGGATACGAGATTCAGCGAGACACCGCGCTTGTGCCTCGCATGGTGGCGCTCCATTCGCGCCGCTCGACTCGTGTACCGCATCGCGCCCGCCCCCTATTGCATCATCGGCGCGTCGCCGATTGCGATTTCCGGAAACAGCTCCAGCTTCGCGACGACCAGACGCTCTTCGTCGGCTCTCTCGAAAACGCGGACCTTGTCCATAACGTCGACCAGCGACTGGTAAGAAATTTCAGGCTCGAGCAGCAAGGTAGCGTCGAGCTTATCGGGAAACTGCCGTTTTACGGTCGCGAGGAAAGCACCAAGCTCGTCAAGATCATATCCCTGATCCGTGTTTTCGATTCGCGTCAACAGGCCGCCGTTGCGATCGCCAACATCGATCGAATCTTCGCGTACGATAATCTCGAGATTGAGTTCCGCTTCCGGCGGCTCGCTCGAATCTCCCTGAGATGTCGGCAGATTGAGCTCGAGAATCGCGACCTGCGAGAAGACCGCCGTAATCAGCAGGAACGGCACAAGAATCACCATCAGATTCATGAACGCGGTGATATTGAGTTCCACAGCTTCGGTGCGGCGGGCTCGAGAGCGACGATGACGCATCGGTTAACTCGCGGTTTCAGTCGATTTGGCTTCCGAGTGTTCCGTCAATGCGTTCAGGAACTTCACCGATGCCATCTCGAGGCTGTCGACAATTTCAGTTGTCTTCGTCTGCAAAAGCGTGTGCATGAGCAATAGTGGAATCGCGACCATGAGGCCGAAGGCCGTCGTGTTCATCGCAACCGAGATGCTGGCCGAGAGGAGATCGGCTTTCTCAGCGGGATTGGCATTCGATACCGCCGTGAACGCACGGATCAGGCCAATGATAGTGCCAAGCAACCCGAGCAGCGTTGCGATATTCGCGAACGTCGCGAGGTAATGCGTACGCTTTTCGAGTTGCGGCATGACTTCCATGAGACTCTCTTCCATCGCTTTTTCGACGTCTTCGCGACGCCGGGATGAACGCACACGTGAGAGGCCATAACTCAAGATCGTCGCTATCGCCGCTTTCGACTTCCCCGTGATCTGAACGGCGTTACTGAAGTTGCCGGCTTTAAGATGTGGCGTAATCTTTTTCCAGATCGACTTGTTTTTCACCGTAGCAGTGGTCAGATATAGCCATCGCTCGATCGCTATGGCCAACCCGAGAGCCAGCACGATCACGATCGGGTACATGAATACGCCGCCTTCCTGGAAAAACCCAACAATGGTGGAAAAGACTTCCATGTCACTTACTCCTTATCGCCTTCCAAAAAGAGGGCGTCGTAGTACTCGAGATGCCGTTCGAATTCTTCCGGGTCGATGGGTGCAAGAACCTCATCGAGCAGTGTGTTCACCGGGCGACCGACCAGGTCGCCCAGGTCAGAACTCTTCCAGGGCACGATATACAGAACCTTAGGCAGTTCCTGGCTTCCGGTAACGGAAGTAGTTCCCAAATTCAAAGTATCCATAACGCGGCGGGACGGCGCCGTGCTCGCGACTTCTGGCAAATTGCTGACGTCGACCGCGGGTTCGAGGTTCGCAACGTCAGGAAGCTCGGGCTTCTCGGAGGTCTCGGCGTCCTGTGCCCGCGCGGCGCCGAAAGTGCATAACAAGCCCAGTGCGACCGCTGTCCGTAGAAAGATATTCATCGCGAGAGCTCCTGAGCGACACGCTGTGGCTCGGCCGGTACGCCGAGGCGGCGCCTGAGATCCACGATCCAGCCAGCGACCGCCCGGTCGGGCTCCGTCAGCAGCGCCTGATAGCGCTCGTAGTTCGCGAGCGCGTCGGCCGGGCGACGCAGGTAGACGTCAAGCAGGATGCCGAGATTCATGTAGGCGAATGCGTAATCCGGGTCCGCAGCGATCGCACGCTCATACGCCGCTTCCGCATCCGTGAATCGTCCTTGCGAGCGCCTGAGAATTCCGAGCTGATTGTTGGCGGCCGGGTGCTCCGGATCCAGACTGAGCGCGAGCTGCAGCGCTTCATCGGCGTCTTCGAATTTCTCGTTCTCGCGATACACGATCGCGAGATTGACGTACGGCCCCGCATAATCCCGGTACTCCAGGATAAGATGTTCGAGTTCGAGCTCGGCTTCGACGAGATCGCCCTGATCCATCGCCGAGAGCGCGCGTCCGTAAGATGTCAGCGCATCTTCGGGGATCGAGTCCTCGCCGGCACCCGGATCTACCGCGTCCGCGGAAATCGAACCGCCCGAAGTTGCGCAGGCCTGCAGGATCAATACCGTCAGGGCCAGGCCTCCCGCTCTAATCAAGCGTGCGGTGCGTGGATCTGTCACTTCAGCGAATCGCCGCCACATAGCGTTCTCCTGTCTCATGTTTTGCGTACCGCACGGGCATCAACTCAGCCAGCGCTACGAGACTCTTCTTTACCCAGTCGTCGTAGATGCCGTCTGCCGTGCGCGCGGCATTCAGTTCGTGTAATTCGATTGCCTGCTCTTCGAACGGGAATGCCTGTTCTTCGAGCAGGATGTCGTACTGTGAGATTTCAAGCGGAGTCAGCCCCTCCGGGCGCTCGGAATCGAACAGATCGCGACTTAGCGAGTGATAGAGGTTGGCAATCTCGAAGGTTGCCGCCGTCGTCACTTCGGCGACACCGTAATCGGCAGCGGCGCCATACGCTCCCAGAGCGCGCTCCATGCGTTCCCGCTTCAGAGAGAGGCTGTCCTCTAACGGCACAACCAGCCGCACCGCATTGAATGCGTCGCGCGCGGGAACGCTAAGCTCGAGTGCAGCGTGTGCGGCGAGATATCGCGTCCGGTCGGTGCGGGCCGCTCCTGCACGGCCATCTGCCTCGACGATGGCAGAGAGCCAGCGCATCCGCTCCGGGTAATCGTCCATCGCGATCGCGAGCTCCGCCAACGTGTGCTGCACTTCGACGGCTTCATTGATCGGTTCCGGATACTGCGTGACGTAACGCTCGTAGCTCGCCCGTGCCGCGGCGTTCTCGCCGGCGCCGGCGTAAAGTTCGGCAGCCTGCCAAAGCGCGTCCCGTCTGACTTCTGCCGGACCGTCAGCAGTTGCGATGCGGTCGAACTCGTTCGCGGCCAGCACGTTCGCGCCACTCGTCAAATAGGCAACGGCCAGCTTGGCCGTGACGTCGGATGCGAGCTCATGATCGGGATAGCGTTCGCGGAAATCGACGAGGACATCGATGGCCTGCGGCCAGTCTTCCAGCTGAATCAGACCCGCGGCCGCATCGTAACGCGCAGTCGCAACGATAGACGAGCCTGGCACGGTCCGGGCCACTCGAAGGAAATGCGCGACAGCCTCCGCATGCAGGCTGGCCGATCGTGCCAGTTCACCCTGCTTATAGATGGAAGACGCGAGCCGTTCACTGAGCTCGGTGTGTTCGGGCGCCGCCGCGGGCGTAAGCGCCAGCAGCTCGAGATAGCCGGTTTCGGCCTCGGCGAAGTTCGCCAAGTCGAACGAAGAGTGAGCAATTACGGTCCACGCGGTTCGTTTGAGTTCAGCATCGGCAGATGGGAAGAACTCGATTAATGCAGAACCGGTGGTCCTGGCGCGCTCAAAGTCGCCAAGCGCAAACAGCATCTCCGCGGAGTTGGTCAGGACCGGCGCTGCCTGCTCGTGGGCGGGAAACGTCGCTGCAAACCGTAGCCCGCTCTCGATTCGTTGCGCATGCCAGTCGACTCGCGCACTCCCATCGAGCGTCTCTTCATGGGTTGCGTAAGCGAGTAGTGCCGCGTAGGCTGCTTCGCCACTGCGTGCGTGAGACGCATAGCCGTACGCAGTGTGCTCATACTCGACAGCCGCATCGCGGTAGTTGCCACTCTCGAACAGGACTTCTGCGAGCAGAAATCGCGTGTTGGCCGCGTCGGTACCATCCGGAAAAGTGTCCAGATAGGTTCGGTACCAGTACGCCGCCGTTTCATAGCTTTCGGCGGCTCCGGAAAGCTGTGCTTGCGCATGGCTATGCGACGCAAGCTCACCGAGATTCGCTTTAAGCGCAGCAACGACTTCCGGTTGCTGCTCGAACGAGTTGAGCGCCCAGTATCGGCTATCCGCGCCGTAGTCCTGAACAAAGCCACGCTTCGCATCGATAACGAGCTCCGCGAAACCACCCGTCTCGTAGGCTTTCATCGCCTCGATGTACATCAGCGGAGCCTTGGCGTGATACGGATCGTGTTCGACGAACGCCCGATAGGCGCGCGCTGTATCCTGATAACGTTCGCTCTCGAGATATAACTCGCCGAGCGATGAGTAGATAACGTAGGCGTAGAACGGCGTGCCCGTTCTCTCGAAAAACTCCGAAATCGTTTTCGGTCCGTCAAGGTAGGAAAAACTGATCGAAAGAACGCGAAGCGTATCTGTAAGAAGTTCCTGTTCAGCCCGCCCCATATCGGCATAGGCGGATCCGACGTCGGCATGCGGAGTTTCCACCTTGAACTTGATATCGAGCAGGCCGAAGAACGATGAAAAGCTCTCTTCGAATCGCTGTTGCTTAAACAACGACCAGCCATGTTTGTATAGAGACTGCTCGAGAAACTGCGCGCCGCCGCTTTCGATCATCTGCCTGTACGCTCGTTCCGCTTCGTCGTATCGTTGCTGAACGAACAGCGATTCGCCGCGACGAAAATGAGCTTCCGCGAAATGCGGCGTCTGCGGAAATTCGCTAACGAGTCGATCGAGAGTTTTCAGCGCTTCCTCTGTTTGACCCGCGATCTCGTAGGCGCGTGCCAACTGATACAGCACGAGATCGTTCTTTTCATAGTCGGGGTAGCTGCTCAGCAAAGTTTGATAGAGGTGCACCGCGTCACCGAACTCGCCTCCCAGCGACTCGAGATTCTGCTGTAACTGCTCAACCTCTGCCGCCTCGAGTTGCAGGTCGGCGAGCCTGCGCATTCCTTCCGCCTGCAGCTCGGGATCGGTCGATGCGAGATCGAGGAACAGGCGGTAACTCTCGATTGCTTTCGACTGGCTGTCGTTGATGGCAGCTTCCGTATCTATCTCGATCGCCTGAGACTCGAGGTCGGCTATCGTAGGCGCATCCTCGGCGCGATCTTCGTCGCGACCGAAAGGCCATGGCAGCCACAAGCCCGCCATTGTCACCACCAACAGGGCAGTCGCACCGTTCATTGGGCGGCTCCCGCAACCGCTTCCGCGGTCGTCGACTGCAACTGCGCCGTAGCGCGGTCGTAGATCGACGCAAGCGCGAAACGAGCCTGGACGCGATAAGTGGTAAGTCGATCGTAGCGCGACTGAAGCTCTTCGACCGCAACGCTCTCGAGATGACTGGCCTGTCGCTCCATAGCGGCATCGACCTGCGCAGAGAGCGTTAACACACGCGGCGTGAGACTATCGATATCGGCCGTCAGAGTCGAAAATTCGCTCGGCCAATCGCCACGTGCGCTGTCGACTGTCGCGTAACCTCGACGGACATCTTCGAGCTCAGTTTCGAGATCGCGCAGATCGCGCTGATGACGCCAAAGTCTCACCCGGTATTCGCGCTCCAGATTCCATCGCAGCAAGCCCTCGAGTACTCGTTGCTTGTGAGCGAGTTCCGCCGTACGCGGGTCTCCCGCCATCGACGTAAGCAGCGGGCGCATCGCGCGCAGACGTCGCCACTGATCCTGCTCTTCCGGTGTCGCTAGCGCGACGAAATCCTGCTCGGCTTCTGCGGATATCAGCCTGGCGCGGTAACTTTCGACCTGCGAAGTCATTACTTCGAGGTCGACTCCGGCGAGGTGCCCGTCCACTCGCGGCAAGCGCTGATCGAAAGCGCGTTGTCGCGTATCGAGGATGTCGTCGAACGCACTGAGGCTGCGTATCCAATGGTCGAGATTGGAACGCAGGAAAGTCAGGTCGCGGTAATTTTTCAGACCCTCCTGAAACCGATGCGAAGCTACCAGTTCGTACAGATAGCGAGTCTCGTCCGACTCTGGCAATTCGTCGAGTTGCCACTGCCAGCCGGACGCATCGACGCTGTCGGTATCGAGCAAACTCGCTATCAGCTCGCCTTCCTGGATCGAGTCAATCGACCCTTCGAGCCGGACAAGTTCGGCATCGAAAGCCGCGATCGCCTGAAGGTAGTGGTCCGCTGCCTGCTCATTCGCGCCGAGTTGGCTGAACGCGTACGGAACGGCAAGCAACGCCTCTTGTGCCGCCGTGTCACGCAGGCTTCGGTCCCGTAACTCGAGCCAGGGAACGAGGGCAGCTTCGAAACTTTCGAGTTCGGCGTAAGACCAGCCGACACCGAGCAGTGCTCGCGTCGAGAACGGACCATTCAGTCGCACGCGCTGTAGCGATGCCCTGCCTTCCAGAGGTCGATTCGCCTGCAGCCAGGCGTAGCCCAACGCGACATTCGCCTTGTCTCGAAGACCCTCCACGCCGGCTTCAACCGCATCGAGCTGGCCTACGTCATCGAGAACCGCGATGCCGTCAGCGACCCGGTCCAGACGAACGAGAGCAACGCCGATATTGTATTTCGCATAGCCAACCCAGTCGGCACCGGGATCGGGCCATGCCTGCAGCACGGCGAGCGCTTCGTCGTAGCGCTCCTGGTCCATCAGGACCGTTGCGGAGAGGAGCTGCCGCTCCGGCTCGAGCTCGGAATCGAGCTCGTTCTGAATTCGACCCAGGGCCGCAGCGGCCTCGTCGAGATAGCCGCGCTGGTACCAGATTTTCGCGAGGAAAAGCCATGCGCGATCATGCACTTCGGGTTCGACCGCGCCCTCGAGAAGGCGCTCGAAAATTGCCCCGGCAAGCTGGTGCTGCCCATACGAGAGATAGAGACCGCCGAGTAACAGCTCGCCCTCGGCTGCATGATGCTGCAGCTCACCGCGCTCTTGCGCCGCCAGTAGCCGCGTTAACGCTGAGAAATAGTCATCCTGATAAAAGTAGAATAGAACTTCGCCGTAAGCGAGATCTCGCACTCCGCTTTGCGGCGCATCTGCTGCGTTGACCCCGGTCGACGTCAGCAGCGCGGCGACGACCAGCGTCCTGTGCCATTTCCGAGTCACGCCTTACTCCCACTCCGTGACGATGAATTCCGGTTGCAGCTTCTGCTCCCTGTCGGAAATGCTGAGTTCGACATACTTGGGTCCTATACCCTTATCGAAGACAAGGGTGGCACCGCGACGATAATCGCGCTCGTGAGGACCCCCTCCGGTGAATATCGCGACCAGCTCGTGCTCGCCGGCGCGGACGTTACCGAGAAATAGCTGGTGTACGCCGCCGCGTATCAGTGCGTCAACTTCACGCGCGGTATACAGATAATTCGCAACATTCTCTCCATCCAGCGTGATCTGCACGGAATCCAGTGCAAAAAACTCACCGACGTCCATCGATACGAAAACGGCCACCTGTGTATTGGCCGGGAACAGCAGTTCTTCTTCGAGCAGGAACAGGTCGCGATTAAGATCCATAACCGATGTCTTGAGGTCCTGGATGTCTTCATCGAGCGTTCGAAATTCCGCTTGCCCTGTCGCTTCAGCGATCTGAAATTCCGCCAATGGCGCCGCGGGCGCGTCCTGGGCAATGGCCGCCTCGCCGAACCACGCGAGTAATAGCAAGCCGCAGGTACTGATAAATCTCATAACAGTCTCCAAACTTTCCCTTGGGCGATTACTCTGCGAGCAATCGTTCCACGATCTCCGAATAGTGCTCGACGTTGCCGCGCTCGTAGCCCTGGATCACTTCGCGAATGACGCCTTCGCGATCGATCAGCAGTGCTACTGGGAGCGATTCGATGTCGTACATCCGGCTCACTTCGAGAGCGGAGTCGTCGAGCATGGGATAACCGAGTTCCAACGCGTCAACATCTTCACGGAGACTCGACGACAGACGATCCATACTGACGGAGAGCGGCTGCAGACCGGCATCGCCGTGGACGTCGTTGAGCTCGCGGATACCGGCCAGCTGCGCGCGGCATTCGCCGCACCAGTTCGCCCAGAACGTCAATACGACAACGTCGCCGCGATACTCCGACAGACGCGTGTTCTCGCCTTCGAAGCTCTTCAGAACGAAATCGGGAGCACGCTCGCCACCGAGCTGTATCGCGGCACAAGCGACGCTGGTAAAAAACAACAGGAACAGTCCGCGAACCAGTCCCGAAGAGAAGTCATGCGTCAATCGCAAATCCGTATCCTTCGTCGCTCATCCTTGAGCTTCCGACACGCAGAGAACCCTCTCGCGGTACCGGGCTGAAGTGACTAATGTGCCTGCCGATCAAGTTGAAA
>JAHEKF010000042.1 GCA_024638465.1 Rhodospirillaceae bacterium
GCCGCGTCGACTACGCCGACCAGTTCCATATCGCCTTGCGCCTCGACTCCGTCGGCCAAGCGCTGGCCGATGACGCCGTATCCGGCGACCAATACTTTGACCATAGTAGTGATCCTCTTTGAGTCTTTTTATGACGATCTGGGCCCGAGGGGCCGGGGGCACCGTACCGTAGCATAGATGGCGCTTGATGTCGCAGCGTGGCCGGCTTTCGAAATCCGCATCTGATGCCAGCAGACTACAGGCAATAATTCGCAATCATACGTAGTTCTCGCAATATCAAATACGTTCCTCAGCGACATAATCGTAACGACAAGAAATTCAGGGGGGACTCCATGGAAGCGCTCGAATCCTCGGCATTCGCGGATTGGGTAAGAACGTCGTTTGTCGGTTATCCGGCGTTGCTGACTCTTCACTCTGTCGGCATGGCGATCATGGTGGGGCTGGTATTCGTCGTCTGCCTTCGTCTGGTCGGGAAGTTCGAGAGTATCCCGCTGGCGTCACTGGAGAAAATGCTCGGATTGGCGTGGGTCGGGTTCGCGGTCAACCTCATTTCAGGGCTGGGCATCTTTACATCGCAAGCGACCTTCTACATTACCAGCGGTCCGTTCTTGCTTAAGATCGCGGCGGTTCTGGCTGGCGCCGGAATGGCCGCCTATCTTCGGCCGATATTGAAGCGGGAAGCCGTCGGTTGGGCTCAGGGAGGAGCAATTCCAGGCGGCGTCCGCAACCTGGCGATGGCCTCGCTGGTTCTGTGGAGCGTGGCAATCGTCACGGGCCGATTTACGGCGTATCTGTAGAAACCCGAGGGGAAAGAAATGGCGACACTGGATTGGATAGAAGCGAACCTCGGCGTTATTGTCTTCACGCTCCCATGGACCTGGCCGATTCTGGAGACGCTGCACTTCTTCGGCCTGTGCATGCTGCTCGGTGGCCTGCTGGTTATCGATCTCAGGTTGCTCGGGTTCAATCGCGTGATACCGGCAGTCTCAGTTCACGACTTGTTGCCTCTCGTGATCGCAGGATTCGTCATCAATCTGGTAACGGGTATCGGTTTCTTCATCGGCGACCCGCATCGCTACGCGATAAACATCGGATTTCAGCTGAAGATGGTGCTGATCGTCCTCGCCGGCCTGAATGCTCTGTATTACCAGCTCAGGCTTGCGCCGCAGCTCGATAGCTGGGCTGGCCGCTCCGAAGTGCCGATGAACGCGAAAATCGTAGGCGCGACATCTCTGGTCCTGTGGTTCGGCGTGCTTGCTTACGGCCGGCTGATGCCCTACATCGGAACCGGCTGAGCGAGGCGAAACCATCCCGGCGCGCGAAGCACCGGTGCCATTTATCGTCTGCTAGTCGGCCGTTTCGCGCAGGCGCCACTGCTGGCGGGCGTCGCGACTGCTATTGCAAACTTCGAGCGTCAGATCGCGAATCAGATGAACGGGGTCACCACCACCGCCATGCCGACTGGGGCCCTCGCCCGCAGTAACGCAATTGCCGGGCGCCGCAACCGACATGACGCGGCCGTTATCCTGGTGCTCGAACTGCTGCATTGCGCTGCCGTCGCAGGGCTCCAGCGCCAGCTTACTGCCCGTCTCGAGACCCGTCAGGGTCATGCAGAGATCGTACTCAATGAGGTGGAAGGTTCCGTCATCGATCATCTCGGCGTCGAAAGCCTGATCTACGGCCAGCTGTCCCTGGTAGCTGTAACAGCTGTGGGTCTGAAGGCCTTCCTCGGGACGCGCTCGATGCTGGAACCCGAGCGTATCGAGGCAGAAGCCGCGCGCTTCGTCGAGACGGTCGACTAACGTCACTTCGACTTTGGTTTGTGCCGCTGCCGCTGTGCTCAGAAGAAGTGCTGTGAGCACAGTAGCCAGGGAAAGTATCTTGTTCATTGATTGGTCCTCGCAGAATCGGCAACTGTTGATATGTTCTCGCAACCGCCGCTAACGTTTTTGGTGTGCAGAGAGATGTCAGGTACGCATCGTACAAAAAAACGCGGCCGAAGCCGCGTTTCTTTTTTTGGATCGGAGTTCGCGTTCACAGATAGGCGATGAGTCGACCTGTCAACGTTGCGAGGGTCCAGAAGCTCAGCGATGCGATCGCGAGGAGTTTTCCCTGGCTCGGAACGCCGCCACTGTCCCAGTCGCCCGCGCTCGCCTTTAAAGTTTTCTGTGTCAGGTGCAGAACGACGATGCCCAGAATAATGAACGTGATTTTCACGAGAAACGGCAGGCTTGTGACGTAGAACGTGGCCTGTGCCATGAACAACGAAAGGCCTGAAAAGACGTTGATCGCGATGCCCACCCAGCCGATTCCCAACAAGCCGTGCAGCGATGTGATCGGGATCGGCTTGAAGAAACCAAGGAGCCGCAAGTTCAATGCGAACGCGGTACCCACGATTAGTGACAAGCCAACCGCGTGCATGGAAAGCATCAGCGGCCAACCCGTCAATCCAGAAACAATCCATTCGGAATAGGCTGTTTGTTCCAGCCAGCTTAGAAAGCCCATAAAAGCTCCCGATTACCTCAGAAGACGAAACTAACCGTCGATCTGATCGTTACGATCGGCAAGATTGTCGATCACATAGAGTAGGCCGCCAACTATCGAGAGGACGACAACGATGAAAATAAATGCGAGTAGAGCGAGGTTTTCCATTCGTTAGCCTCCGTCGCCGTAGTAGGGCAGCAGGCGTCCGAAAATCAGGACGGCGGCCCAGGAGCCGATAGTAATGACCGCGATGGCCTTCGACAGGATCGGTGCGTCATCTCCGGACTTCAGCGACCAGGTGTCGTCGAAGATCGTGAAATAGATGATCGCGACCCCGCCGATCATCAACGCGATGATTTTCGGTGGAAAGCCGTCCATCGCGACGTAGCGGCCGGAATCGGCGATAAAGAAGAAGAATCCGGTCACGATATTGACGATCAGGCCGAGTGCCCCCAGTGGCAGCAATCGGTGGAACGCACTGAACGGCAGGTTTTTACCGACGCCAAGCGCTCGCAGACCGACAAGCAACACGACACCGAAGATCAGTGCCATGCCGATAAAGTGCGCGGCCTCCATCGCGGGCCATGCCCAGATCACGCTCGTGATCATGTTCTCTACCGACGCGGTCAAGCCTTCGCCGGCGGCCGTTGTCAGTTCAACTTCGCCGAGTTCGGGGTGATTGATATGGCCACCGATATTGCCTGCACGCGCCATGTAGTACAGCGACAATAACGATGCAACGGCGACGGCGATCAGGTTCCACCCTGGCGTAGTCTTGAAACGACGCTCCTGCCAGAGTCCGAACCACGCGAGACATCCGGTTATACCCAGGAACGTAAAGGCCACGAGCGCTTGATCCATGTGCGCCGCGATCACATCCGGGTTGATTCCCGGGTTGTTCTGAATCGACCACCGTGCCGCGGCGCCACTGATGTACGTCGGAATCGCCAGCAGCCCGAGCAACAGAAACAGAACCATGCTGCTGCGCTTGAGATCTTCGCTCTTAAGATAAAAAGCCGTCGCGAAAAGGCCTAACGCAATTACAGTCCCAACGGATGGGAAATGATTCAACAGAACGTGCAGATGCGGCCCAGAATTTGGAATCAGATCCATAGGAAATCCTATTATTATTAGAATGTCTTAAGCCGGCCAAGGACTTTACAGGAGGCTCTTAATGAGTGCAACGAAAGACCGAGTCTAAGCTTATCTGCTCGCAACGAATTTACTGATTAACGTTCGATTTCCCGCGTGTTTCAGCCAGCTATTACTTTTGGTCTAAACGTTATTCTTTATGTCGAATGTGCCGTCGACGAGAACAAAGAGCATCTTGCAGACGGAATCCGACCGATTGCTCCACGCGTGATTCGTACCCCGCTGAACGACGGCGTCTCCAGCCCTGACAAGCAACTCGGAGTCGTCGAGAACCATGTAGATTTCTCCCTCGAGGCAATAGGAGTAATCGACGGTTTCCGTTCGGTGCATTAGCGGGTGTGGGGGTTTGTCTTCCACGCCGACGTGTTCGGCTCCGATGGACGCCCATGCCGATTTGGCGGCGGCTGGATCTACGTCGTCGATCCAGCCCGCTTCGGGCGGGAAGTGGATTACGCGAAACACGGAGCCATTCTCGGGCGGAAGCAATCCTATAGTACCGGTAGTCGTGTCCTCAGGGCCGTACACCGCCGCAGGACTGGAATCGATGACCCAGACATTGTGGATTTCGACGCCCGGCCGGTGCGCTGGCCGTACAATGTTGTGAACATCGGCGTCGGAAACGACGATTGCCTTATCGTTCTCGTCATGTCCCGTCACGACTCTTCTCAATCCCATAGTTTTCTCCGCAGTTTTTATTAAGGCCGGCGATGGCGCTTCTTAATATTGTTAGCCGGAAATTCTGTCGCGCACCGATTCGAGACGGCTCACCAGATCTCGTAACGCTCGATCGAGCTGCTCTGTCTTATACCGCGGAATGTCGTGGGTGCGGCGTACCTCGTCGACGACTGCGCGCACGGTATCGATCTGGCGCATTGTCACGTCGAAGGCTTGCGGAGGCGCTTCGAAATCACCTCGCTCAACGCGATTGACCTCTTCATTGTAAATGTAGACGAGGCGTCGGGCCGTCTCTATGACGTCCATCGCGTCGTCCGCGACAAACGCTGCGGCGACGCGCATGCTGTAGAAATCCGGGTCCTGGTAGATTGCGATGGCGTTATCGATCAGGCGCTTGGCCTCGCGCGCGAATCTCGGCTGAAATCCCGGTGACGTCACTTTAATTCGCCAGTCGGCGCGTAATTTGGTTGCCTCCAGATACCAGAGATCGGTAGGAGTTACTGCGGCGAGCTCGTCATCGAGCTCGACCAGTGCCTGCCAGTCTTGCTGACTGGCCGCTTTCATTCCGGCCAACACAGCGGCCTGGGAACCCGATGCCCGGCTTGCTATATCGAGCGCATATTCGGGCGCGTCGTCACGCGTCAAGCCGCCCAGCCAGGGCTTCAGAACGGCGTATTGCATCTGGCCGTTGGTGGGTTCGGACAGCAGCGCGGAAATCAGTACACGTTGTGACTCGAGACGCTCGCCCTGGCGTTCAAGACCCATCCCGATCAGGAGTAGCGAATCGGGGCGGCCCAGGGTCTCCAGTGTGTTCGCGAGATCAACGGCGTGGCGCTTGAAGCCGTTGCGCTCGAGTCGTTCGGAGATATAGGAGAACTCGATATCGGCCGGGAAGTCGTTATGAATAAAACTGCCGGCCTGCAGCAGGGGATCGTGCGGCGCCAGCAGGTCCGCTAACTGCCGAAACGTTAGTGATTCCGACCTTTCCATCGCGATGGCCGACTCCGTCGCCATACGGTTAAAGTCGTCCGTCAGTATCGGCGCCCCGGACGCGAAGGTCTCGAAGTTTTCCTGATCCATCGCAAGAGCGATCAGCAGATCCTCGACCGAGCCGACGCCTTTCTGCAGGTAGTGCAGCGGGTCGTCACGCAGCGGCCGGCCCGTCCGCACCAGTTCGAGTTCGGGGTCGATCGGCTCATCCGAGCCCAGGAAGAATAATATCTCGGGCTGCCACTGATAGACGCGCACGTAGGGATAAACATCGAGCAGAGTTGCGCAAAGGCTGCGAAGCAGCGACTCCGTTACGAACTGCGAGTTCATCCACTGCAGAAACACACCGCCGGGGTTGAGGTGTTCTCTGGTCAACTCCATGAATTCCCGCGTGTACAGATGCGAAGCGCCCGCAGTCCAGGGGTGAGAGGGCTGCGATACGATGGCGTCGTAGCGTTTGGACGTAAGCGCCAGTGCGCTCCTCGCATCGTTGATGATGACATTGACACGGCTGTCCTGGAGCGGGTCTATCGCGCGCTCCGGACCGATCAGCCGGTTAGCGTCGATGACTTTCGGCTCGAGTTCGATGACGTCGATGGACTCGACAGAAGGCGGCACTCCTTCTACTGCGACACCCGCGCCGAAGCCGATGATGAGCATCTCACGGGTGTCCGGACGAGCGAGCACCGGAACTGTAGAAAGCATCTGTTGATTGTGCTGATACGGCGGGGCGCCTTCGAGGTTTGTCGACGCTTCGGGAAGGCCATTCGTTCTCAGATTGAGAAAGCCGTCCTCCTCGAGTACTAGAACCGTCGCGGAGCGCCCGACTTCGTAGTAGCGGATATCGCCTCCGCGGCCACTCGATATCGGGGAAGTACGCAAAATTTCTTCCGGCAGGAGCGGGTTGTATAGAAAGATGATCAGTACCAGCGCCAACGCCGATGTGATCGCCGCGGGCACTTGCTTGCGAAGGATCAATAAGCTGGCCGCCAGCGCCAGAGCAACGTTGATCGTGACTGCGAGTTGCACCGCGCCCTCATAACGCAGCCACGGGATGATGACGAACCCGGCGACTGCGGCTCCGACGATGGCGCCCACCGTATTCCAGGCATAGACGCGCGCGGAGGATTGAGCAGCATCGCGCTCGTCCTGCGCCAGTATTCGAACCGCGAACGGGAACGTTGCGCCGACAAACAAGGTTGCGGGCAGGAGGATCGCGATTGCCAGGAACGCATTGCCGCTCAGACCCATCACGTCGGGTAACAACAACGGCATCAGCTCGTAGATCGCTATCGATGTCGCGGCGATACCGAGCTGTATCAGAACGAATGCGGAGAGAGAGCGTTGCCTGCTGGTCGCGAATCGTGCGGCGATGGCGCTGCCGATCGCGATACCGCTAAGGAAACTCGCGAGCATCGTAGCGAACGCAGCGATGCTGCCGCCAAGAATATGGCCAAGCAATCTCGTCCAGAGCACTTCGTAAGCGAAAGTGTTCGCGCCGGAAAGCAACATGAGCGGCAGGATCCAGCTACGTCCGAGCAGGCTGAAACCCTCCTCTGACGAAGACGGCTGCTCCACGCTGGACGGTACTTCCGACGGTGTTGGCGGCGCAGGCTTTATCGATCGCGCGATCCGGGCTGCGATCACGAACACGATCGCGTTCACGGCAACGCCGACCCAGACGGTTCCCGACAATCCGAGAGCCGGCAGCAACAGGAAGCCGGCGGTCACCGTTCCTGCGACTGCACCCGCCGTGTTCATCGCGTACAGGAGGCCCACGCGCGGTCCGATCTGCGATTCGGTACGAACGACGTACTTCGTCAGCATCGGCAGCGTTGCCCCCATGCAGCCCGTCGGTATGGCGAGGACTACGAAAGCAACGCAAAGATAGAAAATCGACTGGCCAAGACCACTCGCGTCGGCTGGCTCGGGCTGGTCGCCAAGAACGCCGACATAGAGGAAGTTGGCTAACGCGAGAAGCAGCGGAACGGCCAGAGCGGAGAGCGCTATGGCGGCTTCGAGGACGCCGTAGACCAGAACCGGCCGCTTGATTCTGTCGACGAGTCGGCCCGCAATAGCGGCGCCGCCGGCGAGGCCAGCCATGTAGGCTGAGAGTACGGTTGCGACGGCAAGTTCGGATGTGCCGAACACGATAGAGAATTGCCGCATCCAGGCGGTCTGATACAGAAGCGCGGCGAACCCGGATAATACGAAACAGGCGATTACGCCTGTGAGAACGTGGAGGTTTGTTTCGTTGACCGCGGCAGTTTCCGCGGGCACTTCCGGCGCGGGCTGCTCGCGACGTTTGTTTCGACGGCGTCTGCTCATTTCGCGAATGATCCTCGCCCCAAGCTTAACCGCTCAAGGGTTGGTTATGATCCATTCCTCGACAATTTTCGTTCCGGCGCCGGCGATCATTTTAGACACGGGGCAGTACCGCCGCAGATCTTCTTTTAACGGTTCGAGCTCGGCCTCGTTCGCCGGCGTCGTCAGTTCGATACGCAGCTTGATCTCGGGGTAGGGCAGGTCGACCTCTTCCTGCAACGTCACGCCGCGGCGGTCGAAGCTTGCATCGACGTTCACCGTCATCGCGTCTATGACTACGTCATGTTTGGCGGCGATTTTGTGAAATACGACGTTGGTGCAGGCGACGAGCCCCGCCAACATGAATTCTGTCGGCGCGAAACCTTCGTTGGTTCCTCCGCGCTCCTCGGGTTCATCCGACACGTCGATGAGATCCCGGGCCTTCAGGAGGGTTCTGCTGTGAGACTCGGCCGTGCCCGTGATCTTTTGTGACACGACTTGCTTGAGTTTGACTTCCATGGTCCGGGTCACCGCGCATACGAAGGTAATTGCTTGCACTTCCATCGCGCTGAAACGAAGCCGCGCAGGTCATGCAGGCGGCCCGCATGATCGAGAATCGTCGGGTAGTTGTCAAATGATCGAGATCGACTTAAGCATCTGATATGCTGAGTAAAACAGCCATACACGCAGTCGTTGTCACGGGCACCGCCCGACCGCAGAATCGATACCATGCGCCAGATCGTCATATCACTTGCGGCGTGCCTTCTCGTTGCATGCGCGCCGGACTCCGATCAGACGGAGCTCCAGCTGGGCGCTGCGACGCTGGGTGGCGCCTATTTCCCGATCGGGCAGGGCATTTCCAATCTCGTTACGCAGCACGCCGAGAATCTCACGATGGTGCCGATCGTGACGCGTGGGGCCGTCGAGAATCCCCGCCTCGTCGCATTGGGCGATGTCGAGGTTGGCATGACGAATGCCGACCTCGCGTACTTCGCCTACCACGGCGAGCCGCCCTACGATGAGCCGCAGAGCATTCTGGGTGCGGGCGCGTTGCATCCGAGCGCACTGCATCTCGTGACACTCGCCAATGCAAATCTGAACTCGATAGTGGATCTTCGAGGCCGGCGTGTTGCCCTTGGCCCTGCCGGCGGGACGACGTTCGCCTATGCGACGCTTCTGCTCGAGGCCTACGACATGACACTCGACGATATCGTTCCGAGTTTCCTGTCTTATTCGGATGGCTTCAGTCAGCTCGGTGACGGTAACGTCGATGCGGCGTTCATGCTCGCTGGCATCCCGGCAGCCGCAGTGCTGCAAACTCGAGCGACTCAGGAACTCAGCTTTATCACGATAGAGCCGGAGGTCTTTGCCGGGATCATTCAGGAGAATCCTTATTACTACACCGTGACGGTGGCGGCGGATGTTTACGATACGGGCCGGGACCACACCGCGCTCGCTGTTGACAACATGCTCGTCGTTTCAGCCGAGCAGTCGGAGGACATCGTCTTCAGCATCGTCAATGCCGTTTATGGAAATCTCGATCAGTTTCGCAGCACGAATGCGATCGCTCAGCAAATAAATCCTGAACAGAGTCTGAGACTACCGATCCCGCTGCACCCCGGCGCAGCGCGGTACTTCGAGCAGTTCTAGGCGCGCATGTCGCTTTCGTCCCCGAGTACGGCTCGCGCCAGGACAGTTACATCATTAGCGTTTCTTCTCGCGGGATTTCATCTTCTCAGCGTGTCCGGGATCCTTGTTGTGTCGACGATGGTCGTGCGTGTGCTGCACCTTGGCGTAGTGCTCGCGCTCGTGTTCCTGAAACCCTGGGAAACCGGCGCCGCTTCGACGTCGCGCGAACGATGGATAAACGGAGTGCTGCTCGCAGTGGCCCTCCTTTCTGGTGCATACCTCCTGCTGCGTTGGGAGGCGATTGCTCTGAGTGGCGGGATCACCAACGAAGTCGACATCGCCGTCGGTGGAGTTCTGGTTTTGCTGGTGCTGGAAGCGACGCGCCGTACTGTGGGAAGAATGCTGGCGTTGATCACGCTGGTGTTTCTTTTGTATCCCTTCGTTAGTCCGTATCTGCCAGGGCTGTTGAACAGCCGCGGTATTCGCTTCGAAAGTTTTGTGTCGTTTCTCGTTCATTCCGGACAGGGCTTCTATGGAATCCCCATCGGGGTTGCATCGACTTACATCGTGCTGTTCACGATATTCGGCTCGTTCCTGGGCGAATTCGGCGCAGGCGATTTCTTTTTTCGGCTCTCCAGCGGCGTGACCCGCGGATTGCGTGCGGCCTCCGCCAAATCCGCGGTCCTCTTCAGCACGATGCTTGGAATGATCTCGGGCTCGGCCGCAGGAAATGTCGCCGTTACCGGATCGTTCACGATTCCGCTCATGAAGCGTGAGGGCTATGCGCCTCATCAAGCCGGCGCGATCGAGGCGGTTGTCTCCACGGGCGGGCAGATCATGCCGCCCGTCATGGGGGCGGCGGCATTTATCATGGCGGAAATCGTCGGCACTCCGTACGTCAACATCATGAAAGCCGGCTTGATTCCGGCGCTCTTGTTCTTCCTGTCGATTCTCTTCGTCGTGCACCTGCAAGCCGTCAAGAGCGATATTCCGATCCAGGATGGCCGCGACGCCGCTGCGAATTCTGTCGGCGGGACACTGTTCTCCGGCTTACCCTTCATAGTCCCGTTCCTAACCCTGGTCGGCATGATGATCGCCGGGTACTCACCCGTAAAAGCGTCGTTCTTCGCGATCGTCATTCTTGTAGTGCTGAACGTTGTCGCGACGCGCCAGGTCGGCGCGGAGTTCTGGCAGAAAGTTGTCCGGGCGATGTCGAATGGGGTCAAGAATGCCGTACCTATCGCGATTGCATGTGCGGCTGCCGGCGGAATTTCCGCTGTCTTATCGGCAACCGGTCTCGGTTCCAAACTCTCGAGTTTCATAATTTCGATGTCGGGCGGAATACCCATAGTCGCGTTGATCCTCACGATGCTGACCGCGATTATTCTCGGGATGGGGTTGCCGACGACGGCGGCCTATTTGATTCTGGCAACGGTCGTCGCGCCTGCACTTGCGGACATGGGCGTGCCGCTGCTGACTGCTCATATGTTCGTTTTCTTCTTCGGCTGTGTATCCACCATTACACCGCCCGTTGCTCTCGCGTCCTATGTCGCAGCTGGTGTCGCGCGAGCAGACATCAACCTGGTTGGCTGGACCGCGTTTCGCTTCGGCTTCGTCTGTTACCTGTTGCCTTTCGCGTTCTTCTTCGGCCCAGGATTGCTTGCGCAGGGAACGGCCTGGGAGATCGGTTTGACGTTCGTCTCCGGCGTTCTTGGGGTGTTCTGCCTCGCGACAGCGATTGTTGGTTATTTTCGAGATCATTTATCGCTTTCCGGGCGTGCGGTCGGCTGTGCCGCCGGCATGTTGCTCGTCCATCAGGGAATCGAGACCGACCTCGTCGGATTGGCCGTTCTGGCCGGGTGGGCGTTGACTACGGGTCGGCGTCGCGTAGCAAGCGCCTGATGCAGTCTGCCGTATGAATGTTCTTCGTTAAACTGAAAGCGACGTTAGTCGTATCGTCAACGCAATCGGCTGGCAATCGCTGAAAACCATGGGCGGCGTCGGCGTCGGGCCGCAAACCGAAATCCGAATTACCGATTCTAAATGGCGCCCTGGCGGCGCGTTTTCTACAGGAATACGAGACTCAGTTCAGGGAAAAGCATCAGCAGTATGGTTACCGCGAGCGTGATCAGAACGAAGGGAAAAGAGCCCGAGAAGATCGCGCCAAGACTGATATTCTCATCGTCCAGCGTCGACTTGATAACGTAGACGCTGAGTCCGAGCGGCGGTGTCAGCAGTCCAATCTCTACACCAATGACGGTAACGATGCCGAACCAGATCAAGTCGCCGCCGAGTTCGGTGACGACGGGGAGCGCGAGTGGAAGAAGAATCAGCAGTATTGAAGTCGAGTCGAGCACCGTTCCGAGGACGATCAACAGCAGCAGATAGACTGCGAGAAAGCCGAGCAGGCCGAGCCCCCCGCTCGATAGATAGGCGGCCATGTCGGCCGGCAGCCCGGTCAATGTAAGCATGCGGCTGAATGTGCTCGCGCTTACGATCAGAAACAGAATCGTTACTGTGACCTGACCCGTTTCCTGAATAACGTCCCAGAGTCCTTTCCAGTTCAAGCGACGCTTGAGCAGAGCCAGGCACATTGCGGCGAACGCTCCAGCCGCACCAGCCTCCGTAGGCGTAAATACTCCTCCGTAGATTCCGCCGAGAACGAGCACAATCAACAGCACCACCGGCGCGATGGCCTTGAAGAAATCGACTGGCGAAGCGGCGTCGTCCTGCTGCACGTCGAGGTCGATATTGCCGACGAATCCAGGCCAAACAAACGCCATCACGAGAACGCCGCTCGCGAATGCCACAGCAAGAATGATTCCCGGCACGATTGCCGCAATGAACAGCGCGCCAATCGAGACCTCTGCGATCACGCCATAGATAATCAATAACAGGCTCGGTGGTATCAACATGCCGAGCACCGACGAACCGGCCGTCAGCCCGACCGCGAAACGGGCGGTGTAGCCGCGACGCACCATCTCCGGAACTGCGATCTTGGCGAAAATAGCGGCCGAAGCGATCGAGATCCCGGTAATGGCTGCGAAGACCGCATTCGCCGCGACAGTCGCCACGCCGAGTCCGCCGCGAACTCTTCCGAATATTTGTTGCGCTGAGCGGAAGCTGTCACGGCCGATATCGGAGACGCTGACAAAGAGGCCCATGAGAACAAACAGCGGTACTGTCGCGAAGACGTACTCCGCTACCGTACCCTGAGCGGCCAACGACAGCGTGTCCGTCGCGATACCGAAGTCTCGTTTAACGAGTGCGATTCCGGCGTATCCCACGCACAGTAGTGAAATAGAGATAGGGACACCCAGTGCGATACAAGCCAGGACGCAGACAATAGAGAGAATGCCCACAGAGCGGTCGGCAAGCCCGGCGGATGATAATGCGACCGTGATCGCGCTCAGTGCCGTCAGCAGTGCGAGGGCCACGAGTGACGCTCGAAGCTCACGACGGGCGACGAATTGTCGCAAGCACTCGATTGCCGCGACGGCAGCACCAACGACGACTGCAAATTTGATGGGCGAAATCGGCAGCGTATAGATGCCCTCTACGCCCACGAACTCCCCGGTCATGAATGCGCGCCAGAAATCCGGCGCGGCGCCAACCGAAACGATCGACAAGACAATGCAACCCAGGCCCGAAGCGAGCAATGGCAGCAGTTGGCCGGTTCCCGGCAGCCGCCTGGCGATCAGATCGACGAATACCTCCGCGTAGGTGAGCCGGTTCATCTGCACCGCGTAGGCGAGCTGCAGAAATACGCAGGCAACCAGCGAGAATGCAACGATCTCCGGTACGGCCTGGATCGGACTATCGAACAGTGTGCGGCCGGTAATATCGGCGCAGATCAGAAACATGAGCGCGAATATCCAGGCGACGCCTGCTGTATTCATCCACCGGATCAGCATAGAAAACCCGCGCAGTGAGCTGAGCAGTTCGGCTGGAGTCGCGTTGTTCCCGGACATCGGCGTCGCGGACAGCGATTACTGAGGCTGATCCCAGTCGCGCAGCGGCTGACCGCCGCGAGCTCGAAACGCGTCCAGGTAGATACGCAGCACTTCGCCCGCGGGGTGGCCGCGTGCTTCGGCCGAGGCGACCCAGTTTCCGGCGATGTCCGGAAGCCCGTCTATCCAGCGCCGCTTTTCCGCATCCGGGAGCGTCACGACCGTCGCTCCTTCCTCTGCGACCGCGGCGAGCGCTTCGTCGTAGCGTGCCATGACGATCTCGCCCATTCTGCGGCTGTAGTCGCGCCCGAGCTGCGCCATGATTTCCCTGACGTCGGCAGGCAGGCGTTCCCAGGTATCCTTGTTGATCGCCATGCCGCCGTTGAACTGCGCACCAATGCCTACGAGCGTGATGTAAGGGGCGACTTCGTGGATGCGGTACGGGTACGCGCCGCTCAGGATCGTGAGTACGCCGTCTGCGACGCCCGTGCTGATCTGGGTGTAGTAGGTCGATAGACCGCCATTGACCGCGACCGCTCCCGTGCCCTCGAGCCAGGTCGCTGACGGCCCGGGCGCAAGAATCTTTCTGCCTTGCAGATCGTCGATTGTCTCGACGGGAAACGTCGTCATCAGATGGTAGGTGTCGACGCCGCTTGCGCCGAGAAGGATCTGATTTTGCGCATCCCAGGCAGCAGCCAGAGCCGGGGTAGTTTGATGAAGATCGTTGAACAGGTCGAGCAACAGGATCAGATCGTCTGTCACGAAAGGGGTGTAATAGGTGACATTTTGCAACGGCATCTTCGACGTTTCCCATAGCGCGCCGACCCAGCCGATATCCGTCAATCCGATCTCGATAGCTTCGAGTGAGTTGGGCCATTTATACAGCGCGCCGCCGTAAGCCTCTCGCCAGACGATATGGTGCTCGCTTCCGGCTGCCGCGAGACGGCGGTTCGATTCGGGAACGACCAGCGACTGGATAACGCCGATCCAGGGCAGGCTCGCCGATTGCGGCCCGCCCGCAGTCATGCGAATCGTTTCCGCCTGCGTCGCGAATGGCAACGCTGCCGCCAGGACAGGCAAGAGGTGTCGAAATCGAACTCGCACTTGCATAGAAGGCCTCGGTTCGAAAGTCTCGCGTACGTCGCGCCTGTCGATTACTGGTTGTCGCTCCCGGAGGGATGCCAGCGATCCCATTCGACCAGACGTGCTTCGCGAACGACGCCATGCGCATCCGCATAGTCTTCCCATAGTCCGATCAGCTCGTCGACGAGTTCCGGGTATTGTTCGCTCAGATCCCGGGACTCGGACGGGTCGCTTTCGATGTCATAGAGACTCCATCGATACCAGCTCTCCGGTATGGGGTAGTCCCACCATGTGTTGCCTGGCGCTTGCTCCCAGACGAGTTTGTAGCGACCGCGCCGCAATGCGCGGTGACCGTGCAGCTCCGAACCAATCGCTTCGTCGTCGCTGTAGAGAGGCTCGTTGTTGCCTGCCAGAATACGCGCAAAAGAGCGGCCTTCGATCTCGGCGACTTCGCGCCCTCGATAGCTGCCCGATACCGGTTCGGTTCCCGCGAGTTCGAGGAAGGTCGGTGCGATATCCATCGCCCGCAGGAACTGGCCGTCGATTCCGGTCGGATTGACGCCCGAACCATAGAGAATGAACGCCGGTACGCGTGTACCGCCTTCGTTGATGAAACCCTTGGCGCGATTGAATGGCGCGGTCGAAGCCTGTGCCCACCCCGGCCCGATCGACGTAAACGAGGTCGCTCTTCCGAGGTTCTCGTAACTGTTGTCCCAGGTCGCGCCCCAGCGCCCGACAAACGTGGGGTTGCTACGCACGACGTCACCCTCCGCGCCGTTGTCGGACATGAACAGGATCACGGTATTGTCGAGCTCGCCGATCTCTTCCAGGTAAGCGATGAGCCGGCCGATGTGGAAATCGAGATTTTCGAGCATCGCCGCGTAGATCTCCATCTCGCGGGCGGATTCGCGCTGCCTTTCCGAACTCAGTTCGTCCCAGGCGGGCCCGATTCTCTGGAAGCCGGCAGTTGCGTTCACTTTCGGGACGACGCCAAGCGCCTGCGCGCTTTCGACGCGACGCGCCCGAAGTACGTCATAGCCTTCGTCATAGACGCCCGCATAGCGGTCGATGAAGTCGTCCGGCACCTGCAGCGGCCAATGCGGCGATGTGTAAGCGCCGAATGCGAAGAACGGCCGCCCGTCACCATGATTGGCGCCGATGTACTCGATGAGCTTGTCCGTGTGGTTTCGGGTTGTATAGAAATCGTCGATACCTTCTTCGATCGTTATACCGTCCTCGGCATAGATGCCGGGAAGCGCGCCGAAGTGATAAGCCGAGCCCGGCAGGAGAACGAAGGATCTTTCGAAGCCACGGGCTGTCGGAGTTTGGTCGGGCTCGATCCCGAGGTGCCATTTTCCCGCGATATAGGTGTGGTAGCCCGCATCGGAGAGAATTTCGGGCAACGCCGCGACGCGTTCATGCAAATAGAGCTCATAGCCCGGCATTCCTTCGACGCCCGACAACATTGCGCTACCGAACATCGCGCCGAGCCCCGCCGTGTGGTTGTCGGTTCCGGAAAGAATCATCGAGCGTGTCGGGGCGCAGGTCGGAGCGACATGAAAGTTCGTCAGCTTGATGCTTCGCGCGGCGAGGCTGTCGATATTCGGTGTGCGGATCTCGCCGCCGAAAGCACCGATGTCGGTGTAGCCCATGTCGTCCGCAACGAGCAACAGCAGATTCGGCCGGGATTGCCCTTCCTCGGCAACCGGTGCGGCGTCTGATCGTGGAACCTCAGGTGCCGGCCCGCATCCGGCGAGCGCAAGCGCCATGAAAGCAATCACTGGATGTATAGATTTCATCGTTAGATACCGAACAGGTTGAACACGCCGTCCCAAATCAGTTTTAGTCCGACTATAAATATCGCTGCCAGGATGATCGCGAAGAACGTCTCTTCCCTCAAGCGACGGTTGATCCAGACGCCGAGAAACACGCCAACCGGTACCAGCGGTAGCAGCGCGCCGGACACCGTCAGGTTGGTTACGGAAAGCTGCCCGAGCATGCCGTAGGGAATTAGTTTGATCGCATTCGCCGCGGCAAAAAACATCACGCTGGTGCCAGTGTAGATCTCCTTGCTCAGGCCGCGCGGCAGCATATAGACCTGATAAGGCGGAGATCCGGCGTGTGCGAGAAAACTCGTGAACCCCGCACAGGTTCCCCAGAATCCACCCCAGAACACATTCGGCGGGCGACCGGCCGGCTTTGCGGTCGGCGACGCGGACTTTGCGGCACGCCGAAGTCCGCGCCAGCGATGCAGGGCGAACACGAGCGCAATGATGCCGACGAGCAGGCGGATGATGTCCTCATTCACCCACCCCGCCGTCAACCCGCCGATCGTGATGCCCACGGTAGCCGCGGGTATCAGTATCGCAAGATTCTTGCCGTCCCAGCGTTTGCGATAGACCCAGATGCTGAGGAAATCCATCGGAATCATGATCGGTAGCATGATCCCCGCGGCCTGCACGGGCGAAATGACGAGCGACATGAGCGGAACTGCGAGCAACGCGATCCCGCCGAAACCGCCCTTGGATATCCCCGTGATCAATACCGCGACAATCGCGATCGCGACGAACAGCGGGTCGGCAAGAAGTTCGGGCATCGGTGTTTCGAGCGAGAGTGGCGCCGGTTGACGCTACTCGAGACCGCTGGCTCGCGCCTGTTCGCGTGCCATGACCGCCCAATCGCATTCGCCATCGCCGTGGGCGACGGCGCCGAGAAGGCGGTCGCGCCACACGTTGTTACTCGGTAGCGGCACGCCCTTGCGCTCGCCCGCCGTCAGCGCGAGATTCGCATCCTTGATACCGATCGATACCGACGCGCCAACCTTGTCGTAGGCTTCGTCGACGATGATGCGGCCGTAGACTTCGAATGCCGCGCAGCCAAACAGCCCTTCGGTAAGCACCCGATGGAATAGCTCCGGCTCGACGTCATAGGCCCTGGCGAGCGACATGCCCTCGCCGATGATCTCGATCGCGGCGCCCAGAACGAAGTTGTGCGCGATTTTTACGGCGGTAGCAGCCTGCGGTTCCGCGCCGGCAATGAAGGTGCGCTTGCCGAGCACATCGAACAAAGGCTGCAACTTCTCGAGTAGCTCGGGAGCTCCGCCGGGCACGATACTTAACTGCCCTTCGGCAGCCAGATCGGGGCGACCCAGTACGTGGCCCGCGACAAGATGCTGTCCGGCTTCCCGGTGGACTTCGGTCAGGCGCCCGATGATGTCGACGCCGTGGGTGCCCATCGGCATGTGAATCGCACCTTTCGGCAAGCTCTCAAGCAGTCCGCCGGGCGAGAACACCAGACCTTCCAGCGCGGTGTCATGAGGCAACATGTCGATAACGACGTCTCGACCCGCAGCGACTTCTGCCACGGAGCCGGCGACAGTTGCGCCAGCCTCACCGAGTGTCTCCAGTAATTCAGGGACCTGGTCGTAGATCGCGAGATCGTGGCCCGCCCCCTGAATTCGTCCGGCCATACCCTGACCCATTCGGCCAAGACCGATGAACCCTACCTTCATACGGTGTCTCCTTGAGCAATCGCCATTCGGTCGAATGGCTGTTCTGGTTTGGTGAGTAGTAGAGGTCTCGAGGCGCTCCGGCAGCGGCATGCCGTCACTTCAAGGCACCGCTCGACAGGACGATGTCGGCAGTTACTTCGAAGTGCGCGAGTAGCAGCTTGACGGCCTCGTCGGCGTCGCGATTCAGGACAGCGTCGCGAATCGCTTCGTGTTCGTTGTTCTCGTGGCGTTCGCGGTAGGCGACGACGGGCGTGAGGTTGCGATAACGCAGAGCCTGTTCCTGGAGTTGCGCACAGTAACCAATCAGCAAGCTGGAGTTACACGCCGAGATTAGTGCGAGGTGATACTGGCGGTGGAATTCTTCCCACTCCGGATTGGTGTTGAAAGATTCCTCGTCGGTCGGCCGCTGAGCGCGCGACAGCCGGTGGTAGGAGAGCACGACTCGTTCTTCCCACGCATCGTCGCCGTTACGAATCGATTCGCGGAGCGCGATCTCCTCCAGCCAGCAGCGCGTCCGAACCAGTTCGGCGAGTTCGGCGGCGCTTGCCGGCGACACGCGAAAGCCCTTGTTTTCCTCGCGCACGACCATGCCGTTTGCGGACAGGCGGTTGAGCGCTTCGCGAAGCGGGCTGTTGCCGACGTCGTATTGGTCTTTGAGCGCTTGCAGTCTCAGCTTGCGTCCGGGTTCGAGATGACCGTTCAATATGTCTTCGCGCAGTTTTTGATAAACCATCGACGCGAGGGTCTCTGTGCCGTTGGGTGTCGGCCGGGACTGATTGGCTAAATCTCGCATGGTGGTTTCCGCGTTATTTTATCGATATACAGAATGTAAGGCAGTAAATATCGATTATATGCGCGCTTTTGGCGAAGGCGCTGAGTATACGCGCCAACAGGTGGTATCGAAAGCAGAACGCGGCATCAACCGGGTCCATGCTTTTTCCGACGCCGCTATTTCGCTAATATCTTTTGCAAAGAATTATTATCGATTTCCCTGTCAACGCGGTCAGCGTGTGCGCGGCAGGGTATCATCAGTAAAAGTCATCTATTTACCGGCCTCCGGCCGGTTACAGGGAGAGTCCGGGTTATGAGCATGAGCCCATCGCTGCGCCGCCTCGGCCGAGTTCGCCGAGCGTTATTCTCCGCGATATGCATGGCGCCACTCGTCGCGGGCGGCAATCTTCGCGCCCAGGAAGTCGTTCCGCTGACGGTGATCGATGCCTATGCCCCAACCGCTCTGTGGGTGCGTGTATTCATGAATTACTACATGCCCGAGGTCGATCGTCGGCTGGCCGAGACCGGCAATTACGAGATCGACTGGAATCGAGCCTTCGGTGGCACGGTGGCAAAGACCGGCGGCGTGCTCGAAGCCCTGCAATACGGTCTCGCCGACATCGGCATCATCACTTCGCCGTTCCATCCGGACAAGATTCCGTTCTTCAACATCAGCTATGTCACGCCACTCGTGACCGCCGACATCGGGCTCGTTGCGCGAACTGTCGATGAGCTGGTCGAGAAATATCCCGAGCTGCGCAATCTCATGCTCGAAGATTACAACCAGGTATTTCTGACGGCTGCCGGAGCGATCGACACGTATCAGGTGCTGATGTCTGAGCGAATTACCGATCTCGAACAGTTTCGCGGAACCAAGATCTGCGGCGTCGGGCTTAACCTGCGCTACGTGCAAGGTCTCGGCGCGGCCGCGGTGAGCAGTAACCTCGGCGATTTCTATAACAACATCTCGACCGGTTTGACGGAAGGCACTGTCGCCTGGGCGGAGTCCGCCGTCGCCTACAAGCTTTACGAAGTTGCGCCTTACATGATCGACATCCGTCTCGGTGCCGTCACGTCCAAAGTCATCAGCATGAATCGGCGCACTTACGATAAATTGCCGGAGGAAGTTCGGACCGTTCTTGTCGAAGTCGCCAAGGAGTACCGTGACGAACTGGCGCGCGAGACGGATCGCCGGGCCGAAAGCAGTCGCCATGAATTCGAGGAGCAGGGCGGCGAGATCGTTCCGCTGACGCCAGAGCAGCGCAAGCAATGGGCGGACAGTCTTCCGAACATGGCGCTCGAATGGGCCGACGATCTCGAAGAGAGAGGCTTGCCTGGCCGGCAGATTCTTCGCGACTACATGGACATCATGCGCGCCAACAATCAGCCTATCGTTCGGCATTGGGATCGCGAAGGATGAGCAGTGAATCATCTGCGGATGAGGCGCCATCCAGCAATGTTGCGGCAAAAGGCTTTTTCGGACTCGTAGCTGGACTCAATAGCGTCGGTACGGCGTGGATCTTCGCGCTCATGCTCCTCATCAATGTCGATGTGCTCGCCAGGTACATCTTCAACGCGCCGATTCAGGGCGTTGCGGAAATCGTCGAGCTGTCCATCGTCGGTATCGTGTTTCTGCAGATCAGCGATGCGGTCAGGGCAGGTCGACTGACGCGGTCGGATGGCGTTTATCTTCAAATTCTGATGCGTCGGCCGAAACTCGGTTATTCGCTCGGCGTCGTATTCGATCTTGCGGGCGCGTTGTTTTTCGTTTCTATTCTGCTCGGAGCCATTCCGAGACTGATCGAAGCTTACGAACGCAATTATTTCGCCGGTAACGAAGGGCTCTTTACGGTGCCGGTCTGGCCGATTCGATTGATTCTCGTCATCGGCTGCGTTGTCTGCGCGATCCAGTTTCTCGCGCTCGCATGGCGCAACTTCGAGGCGCTGCGTGCGCATGAAGGAGCGCGCGGGTGACTGGTTTCGAAATTGGACTGTTATCGGTCCTCGCAATTCTCGTATTGATCTACTCCGGCATGTACGTGCCGGTTGCGCTCGGTCTCGTATCGTTCATCAGCGTGTGGTTGCTGCGAGGCAGCCTCGAGGCGCCGATTTATCTCGTCACGCTGGCAGCTTCTAACAGTCTCGAAGACTACATCTTCGGCGTGATTCCTCTATTCGTACTCATGGGACTGCTCGTCAGCCAGTGCGAACTCGGGCGAGATATTTATGAAGTCGCTAATCAGGCACTGCGCCGGCTTCGCGGTGGATTGGGCGTTGCGACTGTTGCCGCGAACGCCGCATTTGCGGCGATAACGGGTGTCAGTATCGCGTCCGCCGCCGTATTCACGCGCGTTTCAGTCCCGGAGATGATGCGCTTCGGCTACAAGCCGCGGTTCGCCGTCGGGGTGGTAGCCGGTAGTTCGGTCCTCGGAATGCTGATTCCACCGAGCGTGATGCTCATCATCTATGCCCTGATCACTGAGCAATCCGTTGCTGATCTTTTTACTGCCGGCATCATGCCAGGGATATTGTTGTCGCTGGCCTACGCCGTAGCGATCGTTTCGATGGCCGTCATCTTTCCCGACTACGTCGGTGGACAGGACGAGCAATCGAAGGCGGCGCAACTCGCGCAGGGGACGATGTCGCCGAAAGAGCTCTTCAGCAAGACGACCCCGGTAGTCGTGCTGGTTCTGCTGGTGTTGGGTGGGATCTATGGCGGTCTGTTCACGCCTACCGAAGCCGGTGCCGTGGGTGCGCTCGGCGCGCTCGTGACGGCTATTCTGAAGCGCAAGCTGAACCGGACCGCATTGTGGAGCGTGCTCGTCGAAACCGGGCATATCGCCGCGTCCATCCTCATGCTCATCGTTGCCGCGACGATGTACAGCCGCATGCTGGCGCTTTCGGGATTGCCGAGCGATCTCGGTGAGTGGATCTCGCAGGCAGATATCGGACTCTACGGCATCCTGACGATCTACGTGATCATTCTGATTCTCATGGGGACGATTCTGGACACGACATCGATCATTCTGATCATGGTGCCGTTGTTTATTCCGGTTATGGAGCCCTACGGAATCAATCTCGTCTGGTTCGGCATCATTACGATCGTGGGAGCCGAAATCGGCTTGCTGACACCGCCGTTGGGGATCGCCTGCTATGTGATCAAGGCGACGCTTGCGGACGACGAGCGAATTACGCTGTTCGATATCTTTGCGGGCGCGTTCCCGTTCGCCGTCATCATGCTGGCGGTGTTAATTCTGCTGATCGTGTTCCCGTCCATCAGTCTCGTTCTCGTCTGACGAGCGTCGATCTCGATCGCGGGGTAGCGAGCGTCTTGCGGTATCCCAGGCACTGTCACGAGGTTCTTTCGTGGCCTGATTCGGTGACGGTTTTCCGTGCGAGACCTGTACAGAAACCTGTACATCTCGCGCGCCCGGTCGTGCCGTTCAATTTGTCGATTGCATGTCGATGATAAGCTGGTCGACAATACCTGCGCGGCGGTTCACAACCGCGCCAGCGTCGTTCTCGCGCGACTGGAATCGCTCGAAATAATAATTTAAGAGGAACGAGATGGAGCCATTCGAGACTACCAACCGGCTGACGTCGCAAGGCGCCAAAACCATGATGAGTGCGGCGATCGCCGAGGCCGAAGAGCTGGGAATCGCGGCAACGGTCGCAATCGTCGACGGGGGAGGACATCTGATTCTGCTCGAGAGAATGGATGGGGGCCGGTTCCATACCGTGCATTCATCACTGACTAAAGCGAAAACATCGGCTTCCAACCGCCGGCCGACGACGACGGGTGGCGCTCAGGGGCAGCATCTCGACACGCTCCACGCGATCGGTCTGTCGCTTGCCGCCGGACCGGAGCGCTGGACTGCGATGGAAGGCGGGTTCCCGATATTCTTCGAAGACGAATGCCTCGGCGGCATTGGTGTCAGTGGCGGTGACTGGGAACAGGACGAACGCATTGCTGCCGCGGCCGTGAAAGCCGTCGGGGCGACGCTTCCTGGCTGAGCGGGGGAGGGCGATGACATTTCACGCTTCGGTTCGATTCCTGATCGGCGCCCTGTGCGTTGTGGGGCTCTCGGCGGCCAACGGCCAGTTTCCGGAGCAGCCAATCGAGTTCGTCATTCCGTTTGCGGCAGGTGGCGGCGCGGACATCGAAGGGCGAACGCTGGCCGAGGAAATGAGCGCACACCTCGGCGTGCCGGTCGTTCCAGTGAACCGGGCCGGAGCCGGTGGGGCGGTTGCCTATACGCATGTCAATAATGCACCGCCCGACGGTTATACGGTGGTCTGGAATTCCAACTCGATACTCACGGTCACGAACCTCGGCAACGTATCGTTCGGCTACGACTCGCTGGACCATGTTGGCCGCGTCGAATATCAGCCTATGGTGTTCGCTGTCAGTTCACGCTCGGACTGGACGGATTTCGGAGAATTTCTGGCAGATTGCCAAGCCAACCCCAACCGCTACAAGGTAGCGAACTCCGGAACCGGAAGCGCGACGCATCTCGGCGCTTTGGCGCTCATGACGGCAGCGGGCTGCGAAGTGATTCACCTGCCGATCGGTATTCAGCGACGCAACAGCACCGTCTTGAGCGGTGAAGCCGATGCGATGATGGCACCTCTGACTGGCGCTATTAATCTGGCGCGCGCGAACCGTTTCAGACTGCTGCTCACGCTGAGTACCGAACGCAATCCGGTTATACCGGACGTTCCCTTCGCCGCGGAGTCAGGAATACCGGTCGACTTCGATGTGTTTCGCGGCCTCTCCGTTCCGGGCGGTACACCGCCCGAAATCATGAACACACTGGCGACTGCCATGACTCGCGCTGCTCAGTCCGAGGCGTTCACGAGTCTGGCGAGCGAGGTCGGATTTACCGTGGCTCCGCTCGGCGTGGAAGCGTTCAAAGAGTTACTGGCTTCCGAGGACGATAAGGTTGCAGCCATCGTTCGCGACGCCGGCCTGAACGAGGAGTAGAGGCAGCCAGTTGCAGAACCTACTCGCACGCCGGGATTTTCTGGCTGGAGCATTGTTGCTGGTCTTCGGGATCGGCTACGGGGTATTAACGTTCGCCTTGCCGAACCGCTCGCTTCCCAACACGCCAGGCCCCGCCTTCTTCCCGACCATTGTTTCGGGCGGCCTGATCCTGTTTTCTCTGGCGCTGATATCAAAGTCGTTGCGGACGGAGAGTAGCGGCGATGTTGCCGGCGCAGTCTTCGAACGTTCGCGTACGCTGGCGCTGCTCGGCTTCCTGGCCTTTATCTTCGTCCTCCCGTACGCGGGTTTTATCGCTGCGAGTATTCCGTTTTTTGCCGGAATGATGTGGCTCTACGGAGAGCGGCGCATTGTCGTTGTGGCGCTCAGCGCGGTGGTAGTACCGCTCTTGCTCTACTACGTCTTCCGTTTCGGCTTCCAGATCCTGTTACCCGTCGGAATCTGGTAACGGTGATAGCGTGAGCGGCGACGTCCTCCAGGGTTTCCTTCAAGCCGTTCAGCCATCGAGTCTGGTCGCGACGGCGATCGGCTCGATGCTGGGCATCGCGACCGGAATGATTCCCGGGATGACGATCTCGACCGGAATCATCATCGTACTGCCACTGACTTTCGTTCTCGATCCGAACGTCTCGATCGCCCTGCTGCTCGGGCTTTACGTCGGAGGAATGATGGGCGGCAGCTTCTCGGCTATTCTGCTGAACATTCCGGGTACGCCGTCAGCGGCCGCGACTGCGCTGGACGGTCATCCTCTAGTTGTCAGAGGCGAAGCAGGCCGAGCGCTCGGCGTCGCGATCGTCGCGAGTTTCCTCGGCGGGCTTTTCAGTTTTCTCTGTCTGTTTCTGATCGCGCCGAATCTTGCCGACCTTGCTCTTGGCTTCCGGGCGCCCGATCTCTTCAGCCTGGTATTTCTCGGACTGACGATCATCTGTTCCTTCGCTGCGAAGTCGCTAATCAAGGGCTTGCTGTCCGCGCTGATCGGCCTCGCGATCGTTTCCGTTGGCCAGGATCCCGTCATGGGGTCGGCGCGATTCACGTTCGGCGATCCTAACCTGTTGTCCGGTATACAGTTTTTAACGGCGCTGATCGGCCTGTTTGCGGTGCCCGAGCTGATTCGGAACGTCGATCTCAAAACCGTCGGCGCAGCGACAAACGCCGCGGCGATGAAGTTGCGAGGTATCTTGCCGAGCCTGGCGGACCTGCGGCGCATCCGGTTACCGGTCGGTATCGGTTCCGTGATTGGTACTTTCCTGGGAATTCTTCCGGGTGCCGGTGGGCCGATCGCAGCGTTTATCAGCTACGACTACGCGCAAAAAGCCACGAAGCGGTCAGACGAGTTCGGCAATGGCGCGATTGAAGGCATCGCCGCGCCCGAGTCCGCTAACAATGCCGTTACAGGCGGCGCGCTCGTGCCTATGATGACGCTGGGTATACCGGGAGATCCGGTCACGGCGATTCTGATCGGCGCGCTACTCGTACACGGGCTGGCACCCGGCCCGCTGTTGTTTATCGAGCGCGCGGATTTTGCTTACGGCCTGATTTTTTCTTTCTTCTGGGCGAATATTTTCAATCTCATCATCGCGTTTTCCGGGTTGCGGCTGCTCGTCAAACTCATCGCGATGCCCAAAACGATTCTGATGCCCGCTATTGCAGTGCTCTGCGTCGTGGGGTCTTTCGCGCTGCGCAACTCAATTTTCGATGTCTACGTCATGTTCGCATTCGGCTTGCTCGGTATTGCGATGAAGTGGTTCGAGATCCCCGTTGTCCCGTTATTGCTGGCATTAGTCCTCGGTCGACCGCTCGAGGAGCACCTGCGCATCGCGCTGACCGGATCTCAGGGTGACGTATCGGTTTTCTTTACGTCGCCATTCAGTGTTCTTTTCCTGAGTCTCGCCGCTTTTTCAGTTGGCTGGACTGTACTTTCCTCGCGGCGATCGGGTTCGGCAGTCGCGAAACAAAACACCCGGAGTTAAAAATAATGAGTAGAGATCCTGTTCGCGTTGCCTGTCTCGGCATGGGCTGGTGGTCTGACGTGCTGGCGGATGCAATCGGGCGCACTGGAGAAATCGAGATCGTCACTTGCTTCACGCGCTCGGAAGACAAGCGCCACGCTTTCGCAGAGAAGTACGGCTGCCGCGCGGTCGGTAGCTACGAGGAATTACTCGCGGACGACTCCGTACAGGCTGTCATCAACACGACGCCGAATTCGGTTCATCTCGAGACAGTGCGTCAGTCCGCAGAAGCCGGCAAGCACGTGTTCCTGGACAAACCCATCGCGAATACTATCGCCGACGGCAAGGCAATCACTCAGGCTTGCGAAGACGGTGACGTAATTCTTTCGGTCGGTTACCAGCGCCGCCGCGAGAGCCATTTCCGCTGGGTTCGCGACAAGATCGAGGCGGGCGATTTCGGCAAACTCGTCCAGGCCGAAGGCAATATCAGCCGGGACCGTCTCGGCAAGATCGATCTGAGTTCCTGGCGCTACCAGTCGACCGGCATGCCAGGCGGCGTCATGCTTCAGATCGGCATTCACTACACTGATGTGCTCGAAATGCTCATGGGTCCGGTGAAACGCGTCTCTGCGATGTCGGCGCGTCTCGTGTTGCCCGGCGACAACCCGGACGTCGCGAATCTGATTCTCGAACACGAGAACGGCGCGATATCCAATCTGACTGCGAGCTATGCGTCGGCTTCAGAGTATTACCTGATGAACATCTACGGTAAGGAAGCGAG
>JAHEKF010000043.1 GCA_024638465.1 Rhodospirillaceae bacterium
CAAATGGAGCTTCAGGCCGGGATAATGACGTCGGGTTTCTATACCGCGGAGGAATATACCCGTTACGTTGAACTCTACAATCAGCGCCGCGAGATTGCGTACGCGATCTTCGCGGCCGACGACTTTATCGATGCGACAACTGTCGACGAAGCAGCCATCACGGCGCACTATGAAGCAAACAAGGCGGCGTACTACAGCAACGAAAGCGTCGATATCGAGTTTGTCGAGATTCAGGGAGCCGATCTCGCGGCAACCGTCGAGGTCACCGAAGAAGAGCTGGAGCAATACTACGAAGATGAGCAGTTCCGTTTTCAGACTGAAGAGGAACGGCAGGCTCGACATATCCTGCTGAGCCCCGAGACCGAAGACCCCGAGGCAGTCTACGCGGAAATTCAGGCGAGACTCGATGCCGGGGAGGATTTCGGCGACCTTGCAGCGGAGCTTTCCGAAGACGCCGGCACACGCGGACTCGGTGGAGATCTCGGCTGGGTCACCCGGGGCTTACTGGTCGGTCCTTTCGAGGACACGCTGTTCGAGATGGAAATCGGAGAGGTCACAGGCCCGGTCGAGACGGACTTCGGCCACCATGTAATCCGTCTCGAGAATATCAGGGCGGGTGAAGTACAGACTTTTGAGCAGGTTCGCGACGAGCTCGCTCAGGATTTCCAGACCAATCGCGCCTCGGAACAGTTCTACGACATGGCGAGCGAACTCGCCGATCGAAGTTTCGATGCTTACGACGAGTTGGCTTCGGTCGCCACGGAGATGGATCTGCCGCTACAGACTATTGAAGGCCTGACACGCGCGGGAGATGCGGCGCCTTTTCCCGATCCTACCGCTATCGTGCAGGCTGCGTTCGATCCGGTGGCATTGGCGCAACGCGAGAACAGTTCGCCCATCGAACTTGCGGACGATCACGTCGTTGTGCTTCGTGTCAGAGATCATCACCTTCCCGCCGAACAGCCACTCGAAGCCGTGCGCGATGTGATCGAGGAAGAACTGCGGCGTGCGGCTGCTGAAGAACTGGCCGAGCTGGCGGCCGAGGAATTTCTCGCTGCGATCGATTCGAGCGACGATGTTTCCGCGCTCGCGGTAGAACTCAATGGCACCTGGTTTACCGAAGCCTGGGTCGAACGAGCGGATGCCAGTGTCCCCACGCAGGTTCTGGCGGCCGCATTCCGCTGGGCGCGTCCGGCAGAGGGCAACGTTCTGCGAGAGGTCGTTCCGCTCGCAAGTGGCGACTATGCGGTACTGGCGTTGTCGGGTGTCGAACCTGGTAGCGTCGACGCAAATCCGCGCGAGGAGCGAAATGCGCAGAATGCCCAGCTTGCGGAGCAGGCGAGCCTGGCCGAGCTGTCAGCGTACGCCGGCGAAGTGCGAGACGATGCGACAGTACGCATTCCGGATATTGTTCTGAATCCGGTCTTCTAGTCGCACGATTCTAATCGAATTGCATCCCGACGATACTGTAGCCGGCGTCTACGTATAGAACGTGCCCGGTAATTCCGGCCGCCAGATCCGAGCTCAGGAAAGCGGCGGAATTGCCGACATCATCGATGGTTACATTGCGTTTCAGTGGCGCGGTGTCTGCAACCGTGGTCAGCATCTGTCTCATCCCCTTGATTCCGGCCGAAGCAAGCGTCTTTATCGGACCTGCCGAGATCGCATTGACGCGTATTCCTTCCGGGCCGAGATCGTAGGCGAGAAAGCGAGTGTTGGCCTCCAGACTGGCTTTCGCGAGACCCATCACGTTGTAGCTCGGAAGCGCCCGGACGGCGCCCAGATAGCTCAGCGTCACCATTGCACCGTCGCGCCCTGCCATCAACGGTCGGGCGCTTCGAGCCAGTGCCGCAAAGCTGTAGCTCGAAATGTCGTGCGCAATCCGAAAGCCTTCGCGATTGACCGAATCGATGTATCGGCCTTCGAGCTGGTCGGCCGGAGCGTATGCGACCGAGTGGATGAGGATGTCGAACCCGTCCCAACGTTTCGCGATTCCGTCGATGAAAGTATCGATCTGGCTGTCCTCGGTGACATCGAGCGGTAAGACGATGTCGCTGTCGAGCTCGGCTGCCATCTTCTCCACGCGACCCTGGAGTTTGTCGCCTTGATAATTGAAAGCGAGTTCGGCGCCTTCGCGTCTCAGGGCCCGAGCGATGCCCCATGCAATCGATCGATTGCTCGCGAGTCCAACGACGACGGCTCTTTTTCCGGCTAGAAAACCCATTTCAACTCCTGAAGCGTGCTAGGTCGATTGCTCTGTGACGTCGACGAACAACAGCAGCTCCTGGCCGGGCTGAAGATAGTCGTCAACTGATACGTTGTTCCACTCCAAGAGATCGGTAACCGTTACCTTGAAGCGTGCTGATATGCGAGCGAGCGAGTCACCCCTGCGAACGATGTAGTTTATTCTCCGGATCCGGTCGCTCGACGAGGGCATGGTGCTCACTACGACGGCTGGAGCTATCGTGCTGACTCCCGTCCAGACGACGAGTTGACGGTCTACGCTCAGGACGTCGCCCGGTGCCATGGAGTTCCAGGCTGCGAGATCCCTGAAGCCGACTCCATAGGCTTGCGAGATACTCCACAGAGACTCGCCCGGATTGACGGTATGCGTGCGGCGTACGCCCTCACGCGTCTGATTCCGGGTTCGCTCGAGCCGCGCGTCAACGGACTGCGTATAGGTGTCCGGATCGTTGGCCGCGTGCGGAATCATGAGGTGTTCTCCGACACGAATGAGCGTGCCGGAGATGCCATTGACCTGCCGCAGTGCGGCGGTCGTCGTGTGATAGCGGTCCGCAATCTGACCGAGTGTCTGTCCGGCTCGTACCACATGACGCGACCACTCGACACGATCGCGCTCGTCGAGAGCCGCCAGGGCTTCCCTCAGCCGCGTCGCGTTCTCGACTGGTACGAGCAGCCGATGTGGGCCGTCAGGATCCGTTGCCCAACGATTGACACCCGGGTTCAGTGAGTAAAGGTCATCAATCGAAACTCCGGCAAGTTCCGCTGCCAGCGCCATGTCTATTTGACCGCCGGTTGCTACGACATCGAAGTAGGGCGCGTTATCCAGCTCGGGAAGGTTTAGGTCGTAGCGCTCAGGGCGGGCAACCAATGCCGACATCGCGAGCAGGCGCGGTACGTAAAGTCGTGTCTCGACCGGCAGATACCGGCGTACATGCCAGAAATCGGTCGGCTCGCCTTTGTTTCTCGCGCGACGAATCGCCCTGGAGACATTGCCTTCGCCAGAGTTATATCCGGCGACGGCCAGAAGCCAGTCGCCCTCGAACATGTCGTGCAAATTCTCGAGATAGTCGAGCGCGGCGCGTGTCGACTCCGGGATGTCACGGCGTCCGTCGAACCACCAGTTCTGCTTCACTCCGAGATGCCGGCCTGTACTGGGAATAATCTGCCAAAGACCGGCAGCTCGTCCGCGCGAATACGCAAACGGGTCGTACGCGCTTTCGACGACTGGTAACAACGCGAGATCGAGTGGCATGTCGCGTCGTTCGAGTTCTTCTACGATGAAATGGATGTAGGGACTCGATCTCCGGAGTACGCGATAAAGGTAGTCCGGATGCGAGGCATACCATTGCAGTTCCCGTTCTACTGCCGGTTCAGCGACAGACGGCAGCGAGACATTTTCACGAATGTGCACCAGCAGATCGGTCGCGGCCGGTTTACCGGCGAGCTTGATTTCCTGGAGCACGACTGCGGATCTTTCGCGCTTCGTCTTCGCTGCGGTCGCGACGGGCGTGGCGCCGGATACAACGGCCGGCCGCGTGGTGCTGACGGAGGGTTGTGACGCGACGGGTGGGCCCGCGGCCGGGTTCAGGGAGCAGCCGGCCAGCCATGTCACGACGGTTACGAGCGCCAGATGAAACGCCCGCAGAGGTATTCTGAAAGGCTGGCCAGAGATCGGTACGCGCAATCGTAAGTCGCGAATTTTGTGAGAAAAATCCGCCGTATCTGCTTGCTGCATCCCCAGTATGCTACGGATTGGCGACGTCGGTGCAAGCCCGCTGACGCTCTCCGGCATTCGCATTGACTCGCGGGCGGGGCTGTCTCAGAGTAAGTGTCGTGGGATTCGAACAGACGCAGTCGGGCTGGTTGTCCACGCCGCTGGGACAACGATGCCTCGAGACCGAGCAGCGCCTGGTAAGGCGCGCACTGGACCGCCTTTTCGGCGAGCAGTTGCTGCAGATCGGGCTATGGGGCGATGACCAGACTTTTCTTCCGGCTGCGCGTACGCAACGCGCAGCGACGATCGATTGGCGCGAGGGTTTTCACCCGGATGTGCTGAGCCATACAGACCGACTCGCCATCGCCTCCGATTCAGTTGATGTCGTACTACTGCCTCATACGCTGGAGCTCATAGCCTCGCCACATGCGTTGCTGAGAGAAGTCGACAGGGTGCTGCGCGCCGACGGCCATCTCGTGACCCTGAGTTTTAACGCGGCAGGCACATGGGGTCTTCGCCATCTCCTGGCGCGAGACGGATACCCGCGCGGACACGAACGGCTGATCAGAGAGCGCCGGCTGCGCGACTGGCTCGAATTGTTGAGTTTCGAAGTCGGCGAGCGAGAGCGTTATCTGCATACGCTACCGATAGAACGTCTCGCGGGATTCGGTGCGAGGCGCAACGAGAACTGGGTTGGACGCTGGGTTCCGGGATTTTCGGGAGGCTACCTCCTCAGCGCGCAGAAGCGCGTGCACCCGCTGACGCCGATACGACCTAGCTGGAAACGCAGTCGACTCAAGGTCGTCGGCGGGCTTGTAGAGCCAAGTACGCGCGTTTCGCAGCGCCGCCGGATGTGATGAAGCGTGTAGAGATCTACACTGACGGTGCGTGTCGCGGTAATCCCGGCCCCGGCGGGTGGGGTGCGGTGCTGCGCTGCAACGGCGTCGAGAAAGACCTTCATGGTGGCGCTGCGGACACCACGAACAATCGCATGGAGCTAACGGCGGCGATTAGTGCGTTCGAGGCGCTCACGGAGCCTTGTCGGGTCGAGATCTATACGGACTCGACCTACGTCAAGGACGGCATCACGCGCTGGCTGGACGGGTGGCTGACACGCGACTGGCGTACGGCAAACAGGAAACCGGTCAAAAATCAGGACCTCTGGAAGCGGCTCGTCACGGTGGTGTCGCAACACGACGTGGATTGGCACTGGGTCAAGGGGCACTCCGGCCATCCCGAGAACGAACGAGCCGACGAACTCGCCAATAAAGGAATAGATGAGCTTGGCCGCCCATGAGTCGGTTATTGTTGCACCGCTGCGGATGATGAATTTTCAGATAGTTATGGAGTTGCGCAATTGAGACAGATCGTCCTCGACACCGAGACCACCGGGTTGGACCCGGGAGCAGGTCACCGCGTCATAGAAATCGGCTGCGTCGAGCTCGTCAACCGCCGTACCACCAGCAACACTTTTCAGCGATATATCAATCCCGAGCGGGAAATCGATGTTGCGGCTAGCGAGGTCCACGGAATCGAAAACCACTTTCTCGCGGATAAGCCATTGTTCGCCGATATCGCGAAAGAATTTCTCGCGTTCGTTGATGGCGCCGAACTGGTAATTCATAACGCGGACTTCGACATCTCTTTCATCAATCACGAGTTTGCGCGGCTCGACCAGGTGCCAGACGATATACGGACGCGATGCGGATGCATCGATACGCTTGCGCTCGCTCGGCGAATGCATCCCGGGCAACGAAACAACCTCGACGCGCTGGCGAAGCGTTATGAAGTAGATAATTCGAAGCGCGAGCTGCACGGCGCGCTGCTCGACGCGCAGATACTCGCGGAAGTCTATCTGGCGATGACGGGCGGACAGGCGACCTTGTCACTGGACGGCCAAACGGAAGCGGCTCGGGATTCAGCCTCGACGTTTTCAGCCGTGAAAAGAGACGGTCTGAAATTTGTGGTCGCTCATGCATCTGCGGAAGAAGAAAAGGCCCACCGCGCTTTTCTCGACCGGATCCGCGAGCAGACTGGCGAGCTCGCTGTCTGGGATCGGCCCGATGAGTCCGGCACGCCATCGAAAGCGCCGTAACTGCCGCGCTTGCAAGCGCTCAGGCGGCCGGCGCGGCGATATTCTTTGCGCCTGACGCCCGAAGCAGATAAGATTTCGGCCCTCTCAGCGGGCCGCTTAGGGCGCTGATCGCGGCTAAAGAAGGGGAACGCGAGTAATGGAAGTCCTTGAATTCAATACGGCGATGGCCGTTTCCGGCATCATCCTGGCCATCACTTTCATCGGCATTTTCACCGAAACGCTGCATGGCATGGAGCGCTCGAAGTTTGCGGCGCTGGGCGCAGTGGCAATGATCGTTTGCGGTCAGATTTTCGGCTTCTACAACCCCGAAGAAGCGATCGAAGCCGTCGACTGGAACGTCATCTTCCTGCTCGCCTGCATGATGACGATCGTTTCCATCATGATCCCCACCGGCGGTTTCCAGGCACTCGCGTACAAGATCGCGCGCTTCAGCAAAGGCCAGAATTTTCTGTTGCTGGCGCTGCTCGGGTCCTGTGTGACAGGCCTGTCGCTGCTGCTGGACAACGTCACGACCGTCGTTATCTTCGGACCGCTGATTATTCTGATCGCACGTGCGCAGAACATCTCACCGATTCCCTATCTGCTGGCGGCAGCATTGCTGTCGGACACGGGCGGTATTGCGACGCTTGTCGGCGATCCCCCGAACCTGATGATCGGGTCCGCTGCAGATATCTCATTCAATACCTTCGTGTTGCATATGGGCCCGATCACGCTCGTGGCATGGCTCGTATGTCTCATCATGCTGAAGTTCCTGTTCAAGGAGGAGCTTGCGCAGGTGCCGAAGGACGTCGAACATGAAATTCCGCCACTGTCCGACGTTAAGGTCTGGCGCGGTTCGCTGGTCGTCCTGGCTATGATGGTTGTCCTGTTTATGCTGCATCGCCAGCTGCACTGGGAACCCTGGTTCGTAGCGCTGCTCGGTATGACCGCGCTTATCTTCGTGTCGCGCGGCGTCGTCATGGATCACGCGATGGAGCATGTCGAGATCACGCTGCTGATCTTTTTCCTCGGCTTGTTCATGGTAATCGGGGGCGTGGAACACAGCCAATTTCTCGAATTCGTCGGACAATTCATCACGCCGTTCGTTGAGGCGGATCTTCTGACCGCGACGATAATTCTGATGTGGGTCGGAGCCTTTCTTTCCGCGGCGATCGACAATATTCCGTTTACCGCGGCAATGATCCCGATAATCCTCGGGATGGAGGTTCAGGGCATCAATGTGTCGCCACTTTGGTGGGGGCTTGCGATGGGCGTCGGACTCGGCGGAAACGGAACTCACATTGGCTCTACGGCGAACGTGTTTATCGTGACGATTTCCGAACGGCTCGCGCGAGAGGAGAACGACCCGAATCTGCGTATTACGCCCTGGCTCTGGTTCAAGAAAGGCTCACCCGTGATGCTCGGTACGCTGGTCGTGTCGACGATCGGCTTTCTCATATTCTTCGATTTCTTCACCGGGCCGGTCAACTAGCGAATAGATGACGCCGGGACGTAGTACAAATACCTACGTAAGAACCTCGATTGTGCTGGTTAGTCGGCCGCCGCTAGCATCAATAAATCGGCTACTTGGGACTTGGGTTGATGACAGATAAAACGATTTTGGTGGTGGTGGATCCTGGTGCGGACGAGCACCCGGCTGTAGAGCGTGCGGCGTGGCTTGCGGGCAAAATGTCGGCGCGTATCGAGCTCTTCATTTGCGACTACGATCCGAGCATTGCGGCGGGCCAAGTTTCTACCGTCTGGATCGATAAGCCTGCACGCGAGCACCTGCTCGATATCCTGCGGCAAAAGCTCGAAAGCCTTGCGGTTCCGCTTCGAGAATCCGGCCTGGAAGTCGCGACCGATGTCTCCTGGGATCACCCACTGGGCGAAAGTATTGTCCGTAAGATCAAGGCAAGCAGTCCGTGGCTGGTCGTAAAAGACACGCATCACCACAATGTGCTGAAACGCACGATCTTGTCGAACACGGACTGGCAGTTGATTCGGGACTGTCCGGCGCCCCTGTGGCTCGTGAAACCCGAAGGTCACGCGGATGCACCAAAAATCTATGCGGCGGTCGACCCGACGCATGACCATGACAAGCCTGCCGAACTGGACCACGCCATCGTCTCGTTCGCGCAGGAGATCGCCGGCGCTGTGGGGGGCGAACTGAATATTCTGCATAGTTACACGATGCCTTCCGCAATCGCTCTTTCTGAAGGCGTGTCGGTAACGGAACTCGCCGATGCGGTGGAGGAACAACATCGCGAAGCTTTCACGAAATTCCTCAAAAGCTACGACCTGCCCGACGGACGGACACACTTTGTCCAGGGGCCGGCCCATGAAGTCCTCGAAAGTGTCTCCGAGACTGGTGATGTCGATCTGATCGTCATGGGCGCCGTTTCCCGCAGCGGCCTCGACCGGATTTTTCTGGGCAGCACGGCAGAAAGAACGCTGGATCGACTCGCCTGCGATCTCTTGATAGTCAAGTCCTAGCGAACGTCGGCTCAGCCAAAGCTTCTGACGCGACGTATTCAGAAGATATTGTGATGCGGTGCCGGTAGCATCGATTTCCCTTCGCGTACAATTGGGTTGGTTGAGCTGGCTGGTGCTTTCGCTATCAGATCAGCTGTTGTTTTCTCTCGAGCGCAATCTGACAAATGATAAAGCTGAACGATGTCAGGATCGGAGTGATCGGCCTTGGTTACGTCGGCTTACCGCTGGCGATTGAGTTTGGAAAAAAGTACCCGACGGTCGGCTTCGATATTAATAGTGCTCGAATCGACGAGCTTCGCCAGGGCAGGGACTCGACCAGAGAAGCGTCACCTGAAGAACTTGCCGATTCGAAACAGCTATCGTTCACTTGCAACACGGACGATATCCGCAGTTGCAACGTCTACGTCATCACGGTCCCGACCCCGATTAACAGTGCACACAGACCGGTGCTTGCTCCGCTGGAGAAAGCGAGCGAGATCGTCGGAAAAGCCCTAGACTCGGGAGATATCGTCGTCTACGAGTCGACCGTGTATCCAGGTTGTACGGAGGAGTTTTGCGTACCCATTCTGGAGCACGAATCCGGACTGGTCTTCAACCGGGATTTCTGGGTCGGCTACAGTCCCGAGCGGATAAATCCGGGCGACAGAGACCATCGCCTGACGAGCATACTCAAAGTGACATCTGGCTCGACGCGCGAGGCGGCGAAGTTCGTCGACGCTCTCTATGACTCCATCATCGCGGCCGGAACATACCTTGCGTCGAGTTTGAAGGTCGCAGAAGCGGCGAAAGTTATCGAGAATACCCAGCGCGACGTAAATATTGCCCTGATCAACGAACTGGCATTGATCTTCGATCGGCTCGGTCTCGATTCGGAAGAAGTTCTCGACGCCGCGGCAACCAAGTGGAATTTCTTGCCGTTCAAACCGGGCCTCGTCGGTGGTCATTGTATCGGAGTCGATCCTTATTACCTGACCCACAAGGCCGAGGAGATCGGTTTTCACCCTGAAATGATTCTCGCTGGGCGACGACTCAATGACAGCATGGCGGTGCATGTTGCCGCCCGAATTATCAAACTGATGATTGGAAAGTCGATCCAGCCGGCAAGTGCGCGGGTTCTCGTGCTGGGTTTGACGTTCAAGGAGAACTGTCCCGATATCCGAAACACCAAGATCGTCGACGTCGTTGCCGAGCTCGAGAGTTACGGTTGTTCTATCGACATATTCGATCCATGGGTAAATCCTTCCGAGGCTCAGAGCGAATACGGAATTCAGCTGGTTGCCGATGCCGAGCCCGGACAGTACGATTGTGTTGTGCTAGCTGTCGCGCACAATGATTTCAAAGCCTTAGGTGCCGAGGGAATTCATGGTCTCGGTAAGGAAAATCATATTGTGTTTGATATCAAGCACATCCTTCCGAAAGAGAACGTGGACGGCCGACTCTAACGCGAGCCGGACACAATTGCGGAGATCGGCTTGAAGATCCTAGTGACCGGCGCCGCCGGGTTCATCGGTTATCACACTGCGGCGGCTCTGCTTGAGCGAGGCGATGACGTTGTCGGTCTAGATAATCTCAACGACTATTATGATGTAACTTTGAAAAAGGCCCGGCTTGAGATATTGGAACAGTGTGACTCGTTTCAGTTCCGGCTCATGGATCTTGCGGATCGCGCAGCGATTGCGGAGCTCTTCGATTCTGAAAACTTCGAGCGCGTAGTGCATCTGGGAGCCCAGGCAGGCGTCCGATACAGTATCGAGAACCCGTTCGCTTACGTCGATAGCAATGTGCTTGGTACGTTGACGATTCTCGAAGGTTGTCGCCACAATGACGTGAAACATCTCGTTTATGCGTCGACGAGTTCTGTATACGGCGCAAATACCAAGATGCCGTTCTCAGTACACCAAAACGTTGACCATCCTCTGTCGCTTTACGCCGCGACGAAGAAGTCCGACGAACTCATGGCTCACACTTACGCGAGTCTTTACGAATTACCGGTTACGGGCTTGAGATTCTTTACGGTATATGGACCGTTCGGGCGGCCCGACATGGCGTTGTTTATCTTTACGAAGAAGATCCTGGAAGGCGAGCCGATCGACGTATTCAATTTCGGAAACCACCGTCGTGATTTCACCTATATCGATGACATCGTGGGAGGGATCGTTTCGGCGCTCGATCATGTCGCGCAGCCGAATGAAGACTGGAGCGGCGAATCGCCCGACCCGGGCACCAGCCTGGCGCCGTATCGACTCTACAATATCGGCAACCAAAGGCCGGTCGACCTGATGCTCTACATCGAACTACTCGAGGAGTGTCTCGGTCGAAAAGCAGAAAAGAACCTGCTGCCATTACAGCTCGGCGACGTTCCGGACACCTGGGCCGATGTCGAGGGTCTCGTCGCCGATGTGGGATACCGGCCGGCGACTCCAGTCGAAGAGGGGATAAAGCACTTCGTCGATTGGTACGTGGAGTATTACGGCGTTAAATTGTAGGCACGATGCATTTCGCGCCAAGCTCAGGAAACGAGAATGACTGATGTCGGCTATGGTCCGCGGACTCCGGCGTGGGCGGCGCTACGACAGCTGTCGACGAAGTTCGATTCTATATCCCTCCGCTCGCTGTTCGAAAGCGATCCAGATCGTGGCACGCGACTTTCTCACGAAGTTCACGGATTGTTTGTGGATTTCAGCAGGCAGCGTCTTGACAATTGCGTACTCGAAGAGCTCTTCACACTTGCCGATCAGACAGGTGTCCAAGCTGAAATTCGCAAGATGTTCGACGGCGAACGGGTAAACGTCACGGAAGATCGCGCGGCGCTCCACGTCGCATTACGAAGCCCCACCGAGCGGGAGTTGCTGCTTGACGGCAGCGACGTCATGCCTCTCGTCGAAGCTGAGCGTCGGCGAATAGGAAGGCTTTGCGGCGAGCTGAAAGCTGGCCGCTTGAAGGGCCATACTGGCCGATGCATTTCTGATGTTGTTAACGTTGGAATAGGAGGTTCCGATCTCGGGCCGCAAATGACGGCCGTTGCGCTCGCGGAGTTTGTTGATCCGAACGTGTCGTTACATTTCGTCTCCAACGTCGACGGCGTCGGGATGACCCATGTGCTGCGAGAAGTAAATCCAGAGACGACGCTGTTCGTGATTTGCTCGAAAAGCTTTACCACGCTCGAGACCTTAACGAACGCCGAAATCGCTCGTAGCTGGTTGCTCGAGCATGGCGGGAGCTCTGCTGTTGCCAGGCAGGTTGTGGCGGTATCGACCAATCACGAGGCAATGGACGCATTTGGCATCGATTCTGAGAATCGATTCGATATCTGGGATTGGGTCGGAGGGCGCTATTCGGTCTGGTCGGCCGTTGGTCTGAGTCTTGCGCTAGGGATTGGCCGAGAGAACTTCGAGAAATTCTTGAGTGGCGCCAACGAGATGGACGAGCATTTCCAGTCTGCGCCGATACGGGAGAACCTGCCAATACTGCTGGCACTTATTGGAATCTGGAACCGTAATTTTCTCGGTGCCGAGACCCATGCCGTGTTGCCTTACGATGATCATCTCCGGCTTTTGCCCGCTTATCTTCAGCAGCTCGAAATGGAAAGTAACGGCAAATCCGTACGGCGCCGCGGCGAGCCGGTACAGTGTGAGACTTGCCCGGTTATCTGGGGCGAGCCCGGCTCGAATGCGCAGCATTCTTTTTATCAGCTACTGCATCAGGGCACATCGAAAGTCTCGATCGATTTCCTGCTGAGTGCGCGCTCGGGCGTCGATCGTCAAGCTCAGCAAGATCTGGCCGCAGCAAATTGTCTCGCACAGGCCTGGTCGCTGGCGGAGGGCGATCCGCAAGAGCAGGCGGCCAGCCCCCATGAAGTCTACCCGGGTGATCGGCCGAACACGCTGATTCTTTTTCCGCAGCTCGACCCTGAAACGCTTGGCAAGATCGTCGCGCTCTACGAGCATAAAGTGTTCGTTCAGGGAATCGTGTGGGATATCAATAGCTTCGATCAATGGGGCGTTCAGCTCGGTAAGCGCCTCGCAGAGCAGCTGACGGGGGAGGGTGCGCTGGATTCGGCGCCTGCGGCGATTGCGGCGGCGGCAGAGAAGCTTCGCGTGTGGCGAAATGGCTAGCTGGTCAACCATCGCCATGGAATCGCCGCGAGCACTAAATCCCTGCCGCCAGTAGCAACGGCAGTACCTCGCGAGGTAGGATATCGTTCGCAGATCCGAAGCGTAGTGGGACGCTGAGTTTGCGAAGGACGTTTACGCCGACATTCAAAGAATCGATGAAAGCGAATCCGGGTTTTCGGAGGCGTTTGCGATCTCGGTATTTGGATGCCGTGCTGCAAGCCGGTGGTGTTGGGGTGTCGTATTCTGCGGAGATTTTCGTGCGTGCATTCAATGTCATCGAACTCGACAGGTTGAACTTACCGAGATCCCCGATGCCGGCCGGCGGGTGGGTGGATGCCTTGATCAGGGCGTTGATCTTGTCGGCGGTGCTGGTAGGGACGTCACTTGCTCAGGTCCCGACACCGACTCCGGAGCAACTGCAGCTTCTGAATTCCCTGCCGCCTGCGCAAAGGCAGGCACTGATGGAGCAATATCGGAATTTCCAGCGTCAGCAGGCTCAGCAAGGTGGTGCTCCTGAACCGCAGCCCGGAGATATCGACCCGCTAACGGAGCTGCTATTCGAACCGGATCTTTCTGAAGAAGAGGAAATTGAGCTCGAGGAGGACCCGCGCCTCGAGCCGGGCGATACTGTCGTTATCGAATTCAATCTCGCCTCTATCGCGTCGGCCGACGCGGCGAGTCTGCAGCAGCGGCTGCTCGAGGGGAACCCTTACGTACTTGACGAGTCCGGGTTCCTGAATCTGCCGGGAATACCGCGAATCGGCTTCGGCGGGCTAAACGTCGATGAGGCCGGTGTACGCCTTGAAGCGGATGCAGCGCTCCAGGATTTCGACATGTTCGTCACGCTGTTGCCGCTAGAGCCCACTGGTGCAGATGGCCTGGAGCGTTTCGGTTATTCGCTTTTCGAGAGCCGTGACGATTTCGGGTTGCGGCCGGCAACCGATGTTCCGATTCCGGCGGATTATCTGATCGGGCCCGGCGATGCACTCAATGTCCAGCTCTTTGGAAACATTAACCTCGAATATTACCTTGTCGTTTCTCGCGAGGGCACGATCAGTTTCCCCGAAATCGGACCGATTTCAGTCGCGGGTCTGGATTTCCAGGAAGCCCGGAACACCATCAATGAGCGCGTTTCAGAGCAGCTTATCGGTGTTCGCTCGAGTATTACCTTAGGGGAGCTTCGAACGATCAGAGTCTTCGTTCTCGGCGAGGTCGCGGAGCCTGGATCCTACGCTGTCAGCGGCCTGTCGACGATGATCAATGCACTGTTCGAGAGTGGCGGAGTCAGCGAAGTGGGAACTCTGCGCCAGATCGAGCTAAAGCGAAACGGCGAGACGATTACTACACTCGATCTCTACGATCTGCTTCTCCGAGGCGATACCAGTAACGACGCGCGACTGCAGCCGGGCGACGTCATTTTCGTCCCCCCGATCAGCGATACCATTGGTATTTCGGGCGAAGTAAAGCGCCCTGGAATTTACGAGCTCGTCGGCGGTGAAACGCTGCGTTCGGCGATAGAGCTCGCGGGTGGTCTGACCGCGCTTGCCGATGCGACCAATGTGAGGCTCGAGCGTATCGTACCCGGTCGGGGAATCACGGTTGAAGAACTCGATCTGACCGCGTCGGCATTGTCTGATGCACAGAGTCAGAACGGAGATTTCCTTCGAATCATGCCGAATCTCGATCAACTCGAGGACGTCGTGGTTCTGGAGGGGAATGTTCAGCAGCCTGGTCGATACCAGTGGTCGCCGGGGATGTATCTCACCGATCTGATCTCGAGCTCGGAAATGCTGAAGCCGATGTCCGATGTCGGCTATGTTCTCGTTCGCCGTGAGAGATCTCGAAATCTGTTTATCGACGTGCTCTCAGTTGATCTGGCCGCGGCGCTGGCATCGCCTCGCGGTCCTGCCGATCTGATGCTTGAACCGCGTGATACGGTCCACGTATTCAATCTCGAGGTCGGGCGACAGCATGTTCTCGAACCGCTATTGGTAGAGCTGCGGGCGCAGGTGCCTGCGGTCGTACCGGTTGTTTCAGTCGCCCGAATCGGAGGTAGCGTCCGCGCTCCGGGAGAGTACCCGCTCGAGCCGCAGATGACGGTTAGCGATTTGATTCGCGCTGGAGGAGGCTTGTCGGAGTCAGCCTACGTCATTGATGCAGAGCTGACGCGTTACGAGGTGATCAATGGCGCGTATCGCGAAACCGAACTGGTCACGGTCGATCTCGCCGGAATAATGAACGGCGTTCCCGGTGCCGATCTGATACTGAGCGCGCACGACTATCTGAATATCCGCGAAGTTCCGCGGTGGGGCCAGCAGCAGAGCGTAGAACTTCGTGGCGAAGTCGTGTTTCCGGGCATCTACCCGATACGCCAGGGAGAAACGCTTTCCTCAGTGCTCGAGCGCGCTGGCGGACTAACGCAACTCGCGTTCCCGGAAGGGTCGATCTTCCTGCGCGAGGAACTCAGGGAGCGTGAGCGCCAGCAACTGGAAACGCTTGCCGAGCGCATCCAGGGAGATCTCGTTGCGTTGAGCCTCTCTGATCCCGGTGCGACTCAGGCGCTGAGTATCGGCCAGTCTCTCATCGCCCAGATCGAAGAAGCCCAGCCAGTAGGACGAATGGTTGTAAGCCTGGATAGAATCGCGCAGGGCGATGTTGCGCAGGACGTCGTTCTGAAAGCGCAGGACAGAATACTGGTCCCGAGCTTGACGCAGGCCGTCACTGTACTGGGCGAAGTCCAGTACGCCACATCGCATCTTTTCGAGCCGGGCTTGACACGTGATGAATATCTGCAGCGTAGTGGCGGATTGACGGCGAACGCCGATGAAGAGCGCGTATACGTGGTGCGCGCAAATGGTCAGGTGGAGATTGAATCGGGATCGAGATGGTTCCGGCGCTCGCGGAGCGGAGACATTCGCGCCGGTGACTCCATCGTTGTTCCGCTCGATACGGATCGGGTACGGCCGCTCGTTTTCTGGACGAGTGCGACGAGCGTAATCTACAACCTGGCAATTGCGGTTGCAGCAATAAACGGCCTGTAGTCGGCGCTAGCCAAAGCATGGAGTTTATCGATCTCAAGGCGCAGTATCGGCGACTTCAGGAGCCGATCAATGAGGGAATTCAGAAGGTTCTGAACCACAGTCGTTATGTGCTCGGACCAGAGGTTACGGAACTCGAGAATCGACTCGCCGAGTACGTAAATGCATCTCACTGTATCGCCGTCTCCAGCGGAACTGATGCTTTATTGGTAGCGCTCCTCGCTCTGGGCGTCGGTGAGGGCGACGAAGTAATTACGACTCCGTTCTCATTCATTGCTACGGCGGAAGTAATCGCCTTACTGGGCGCTAGTCCGGTATTCGTGGACATTGATCGGCGAACTTACAATATCGATCCCGCACTAATACCGTCAGCGATCAGCGCAAAGACCAGGGCGATCATGCCGGTCTCGCTCTACGGTCAGTGCGCCGCTTTCGACCAGATAACAGCAATCGCGAAAACACACGAGTTACCGGTTATCGAGGATGCTGCACAAAGCTTTGGTGCAACGTATAGCAACCGTGTCTCGTGCGGGTTGACGGATCTTGCGGCGGCATCGTTTTTTCCGTCGAAGCCGCTGGGCTGCTATGGTGATGGCGGGGCACTCTTCGTAAGTGACGACAGATTGGCTGGAATTGCGCGAGAGATAGCTGCCCACGGCGAGAAACGTCGATATCATCACACGCGAATCGGAATCAACGGCAGAATGGACACGCTTCAAGCCGCGATTCTTCTCGCGAAGTTTGATTATTTCGATCAGGAAGTAGAGGCTCGAGCGCGCATTGCGCGTCGCTATACGACGCTCATAGAGGACCTTTTTCGCGGTTCTGACGAATCTGTCGACGTGCGATGCCCCTACATTGCTTCGAACTGCGAATCCGTCTTTGCCCAGTACACGATTGAAGTGCCAGACCGGGAAGCCGTTCAGGCGAAGTTGTCGGCCCGAGGTATCCCTACGGCGGTACACTACCCGGTGCCGCTGCATCTCCAGCCGGTCTTCAAGAACCTGGGTCTGGGAGTGGGAAGTTTTCCGGAAGCTGAAGCGGCGGCGCGGCGCGTAATTAGTTTACCGATGCATCCTTATTTGTCTGACGAGGATCAAGATCTGGTCGTGGCAGCGCTGAAGGAGTCAGTGAGTGTTCAATGAATCACGCGAAAATATTCTGGGTTTAATCGATGCAAGCTGAGAAAGAATTTTCGACACTCGAAGACACGCTTTCATTGATCGGCAGATATAGAATCCTGTTCTTTTCTGTGCTGATAATTACCGTATCTGCGGCTACCGGTCTCGCGTTTTGGCTCGACAAGTTCTATCGAGCTGAAACTTTACTCGTGGCCGCCGAGCAGCAAGGTGGCGCGGATCAGGCTTCGTTGCTCGGCGGACTTGCTGGGCTTGGTGGGTTGGCGGATCTCGCGGGTATCAATTTAGGTCCTCAGGATAAGAGCTTCGAGCATTCAGCTGTGCTGACTTCGTATTCGTTTCTCACATCCTTTCTTGACGATGAGGACTTGATGACCGAGCTCTTCTACCGGGATTGGAATGAGGACAATCAGGAATGGCGCGGCGAGCCACCGGAATATTGGGACGCTTACCTTTTACTGGCCGAAGAAATAGTGAGTCTGGATCGAGACCCGGAATCGGGATTACTTGCTCTCTCAGTGGAGTGGCGAGATCCGCGATTAGCAGCGGATTGGGCGAATAAGCTGGTTGCGCGATTAAACGCGCAGACACGGGCGCGCGCAATTGCCGAAGCAGAAAAAAGTATCGCGTATTTGACGAGCGAACTGGGGAAGACCAGCATTCTCGGAGTGCAACAAGGTATTAACGATCTTATAGAATCACAAATCAATCAGATTATGCTTGCGAACGTCAGAGAGGAATTCGCATTTCGCGTAATCGATTCTGCAATCCCGCCTTCTTTAGACGATCACGTTCGCCCAATACGCTGGTTGTTTTCACTGGCCGGCATCATCCTCGGGATTGTGTTCGGGTCATTTGCTGTAGCGATTCGCGCGAGCAAAGTGAGAAAACAATCTTAGCCGAAAGAACCATGGCGTCAGCCGCGCATATTATCGAGTTCATCGGGCCAACAAGTTCTGGAAAAAGTACCTACGTCAGACAGCTTTTGCGCGAATCTGGAGATCTTGGGATCCCTGTTGTACTTGCGGAGGAATATTTTCTTGGTCGACTCGGAAATGTGATCAGCGCGAAAATTCCGCGCTCGCTGTGCGTAGATTTTATCGTGCTGACCAGATTGATCGGGTCGGTATATCGCAATCGAGCTCTGATTTCTGAATTGCTGAGAGTCTCAATCGCTCGAAATGATTCGCTGCTGATGCGACTGAACATTGCCAGAAATGCGATCAAACGACTTGCGATGTTTGATCACCTGACAATCGCAGTGCCGGAGAAGATAGTCATTTTCGATGAAGGGCCCCTCCAGGCGTGCATGAACATCTTTGTTCACTACGAAGAAGGAGTAGAAGAGCAGCGTTTGCTTGACGTTACTTCCGGTCTTAGGTTGCCTTCGGTAATAGTGGTGGTGTCGGCAGACGACGATGAGATCGTGTCGCGATCGGCAGTACGATCAGATAAGGCATTCGAGGGCTTATCTGATCATCACTGGTTAAAGATCAAAGAAGAATTTGAGCGAGTGGTTCCCAAGATTCTCGCGAGAAACCGAAGTGTCGCCAAAGTAGTGAATATTGTGTCGACAAATCCTGTAGCTGCCGAAGATTTCTGGAAGGATGTAGGATTCGGCAGCGTCCGTATCACAGAGACATCGACTTTAAGGAATTGATTCTTGACTGATTCGAATCGTGAAAATGAGGTACAAAGGACAGCTCAGCGTTACCAGAAAAAAGCTTATGCTTCGAGCTATAAGCAAGAATATCTAGATGGCTGGAAACTTAAAAATCTTCGATCGAGACTGATCGCGCGAGCGGAAATTCAGGCAATAAAAAAGGCTATTGAAGAGGTGCAGTTACGCGGCTCGGTCTTGGATATACCGTGCGGCACCGGAAAGCTGGGCCGAACGCTCTCCAGCTATCCTGTTTCGATTACGGCCGCGGATATTTCTCCGGAGATGATGGGCCTGGCACGTGACGAGTACGATCCTGAGAAAATTTCAGATTTTATAGTTTGCGACGCGGCAGATTTGCCACTTTCTTCGAGTTCGCTGGACAGTATCGTTTGCCTTCGTTTGACGCAACGGCTACCGGTTGAATATCGTGGTCGCATTCTGGCCGAGTTCAGACGAGTAGCGCGAAAATATCTTGTCGTTTCCTATAGCCTTAGATCGCCCTGGCACGACCTGCGAAATCGATTTCGCTGGACCTACGATCGATCGAATCCAACTTTCTTTCCGGCAAGTAGAAGTTGCGTCGAGAATGAGCTGAAAGAGGCGGGCTTCGAGATTATCCGAATTCGAGCGGTGCTACCCATGCTGTCGAGCCAAGTCATCGTTACGGCGTGCGTTAGCGCGGGCTGAGGCGGCAGCAAGGTCATCTAGGAAGCGAACAAAGCGAAAATTTCTTTCTTCAGGCGACTGATATCGTTTGGGGTTGCGGTCAAGCGCAAAGATGCAAGGGCGAAGACGGTTGCAAATGATAAAATCGCGATTGAGTTGCTTAGGTGTTCCGCCATGAGAAGCATAGCCAGAGCCGCTGGTTGAATTACGACTACCGCAATCAACACGCGCTTCTCGCAGAATTCATGCGCTAAAACCAGCCGAGATTGTCCTAACAACATCCAGAAGTCGACAAGACTACGCCCGGCCCATGCGACTGCGATTCCGTTTATTCCATACTGCACCGCTAGAGGCAGCACGATCAGAACGAAAATCGGTAGCTCCAGTATATGAATGAACGCGGCCCTTTGCGGTTGGCCGGAGGCTTGAATATGGATTAACGGAACGCGCATCAGAGCACTTGCATAACAGCCAATTCCAATGATCTGTACCGCTAACGTGCTGCGATTAGCAAATTCCTGCCCGAGCCACAAAGACAGAATCGGAGACGCACTTAGAATTATCAGTGCGGAGAATACAAACATTACTGACGAGATAATGGCTAGCGCGGATTGATACTGATCACGTACGCCGCTTCGATCAGATTGAAGATTCCCCTGGACAAACGCTGGAAAAAGCACAAGCACAATTGACGCCGGAAACACTGCTGACTTGAGAAGAATTTCGTGAGGTATACCGTAAAACGCTACTTCTTCGGGGCCCAAAGCATTGGATATGAAAAATCTATCGACGTACACGAGAATCGGAACGATGAAGTATGAGACGCTGAGCCAGCCGCCATACCGTATCAGTTGATTTGATGCTGCTCCGATAGAGCGAAGCTCGGGAAGCTCCGGTGACATCAGTTTCGAGATTCTGATCCCGTAGATAACGATGGCGATTAATCTGGCCGCGGCGATAACTCCCGTAACCAAAGCTAGCGTTCCACCCAGCGGATAGGCGATGATCGGAGCGCCAAACAGCGCTGAGCCGAGCGCTAGTTTCACCATGCTGACATATCGGAAATCGCTGATTCCCTCCAGCGCGCCCCGTAAGATCGTTGAAACCAGGATTAGCGGAAGCGAAACGGCGGCAACCTGAACCGCGACCTTCATCTCCGAAGCAAGGCCGTGCTGTCGGCCGACAAGTAGTTGTACGACGTAATCGCAGCTCAGCCATAATGAAGCGGCTAAAGGAATTCCGATTGCTATGGCCAGGAGCACGCCGCTTCCAATCAGCTGGCCGTAACCTCTGCCACCGGAGCGATCGGTTTGCGTAGCCACGAAAAACGTTACGGCGCGACTTAGCCCTAGATCCAGTAAACCAAAGTATCCGAGTACGGCCCATATTACGACTATGAGACCGATGTGCTCGGTGCTATAGAGCTCGAGACACAATGGCATCGATATCAGTACGACGAAAAGCGGACCGATATTGCCCGCCAGACTCCATACCGAGTTTCTAAATACAGCCGTCAAGTGAAATTTCTCTTGAGCTTGGCACGCTCGACGTTGAGCATTAACTGTCTCCGGTTTTATCGAGATCCCAGATTTCGATACTCACGCGTCGCGAAGCCGAGCGCTAGTGTGCCACCAACTGTAGTGTTTTTCTTTGGTGGATTCTTGATAGGTCATTAATTTTTAGTTCTTTCCCGGTTCTGAAGGCCGAGCGAGGAAAGCAGTCGAGTTACATCGTGACCAAGATCGTCTATATTCATGATGGATTTTTGGCTCGGTATGGTTTGTAACAGTTCTATATCAGATTGCCGTCGCGATGTAGCCGGATTCAGGGTAGATATGAGTAAATTTTTGGCAGTCATTTTTGGATTAGGGCTGCCTGTTTCGACCGCCGCTCAGCTTCGAGTCGCGGGCCCTGTAGGGCCGGGCGAGGCGCTTCTCGTGCTATGGCTTGCGCTCGTGGTATACCGGCGATACCTGTACCCGACGACGCTGACGGGAACGCCCTGGCTAAGCTCACATGTCGTAAGGGTCTGGGGGCTATTTCTCGGCGCGCTATCCGTCGGGATATTCATTGGTCAATGGAGCGGTCTCGCGAATCAGGACGAAGGCGTGAGAGACCTGCTTGCGCTTGTTTTTGTTGCGACTCTATCTATCGCGCTGTCAGCGATCCAGGCATCCGAAGAGCGATGGATTAATGTCGTGGACGCTTATATCTCCGTAGTGACAATCGGTCTCGGCTTGTTGCTTATTCTCGCCGCGCGGCAGCAAAGTTTCTTGATCGATCCCTGGTATCAGGCGATACGATTTCGCGGATGGTCCGAGAATCCGAACCAGCTCGCTTTGATGCTACTCGCGCTGCCTTATTTCTGTATCTGGTCGTTTCAGCGAACAAATTCGCCCTGGCATCGCTCCTGGCTTGCCGCGTGTCTGGTGATCTCAGGGATTGCCGGAGCATTGTCGCTTAGTGAGGCCCTCTATCTCGCATGGGGCAGTTCTTTGTCTCTGTGTCTGGTGATCTCGGGATATGACTATTTCAAGAGTCCCACCTCGAACCCTCTTAGCGCGATCTGGAAAAAGGTGACGCTTCCATCGTTAATCCTCGGAATCGGTGTCGCTATCATTGTGCCCTTCGCGCTTCGCGCCGCCGAACTTATTGCCGCGATATACGCGATCGGAAATCAGGGAGAGACGCGCCTTGCCATATGGCGACACGGGCTCGAGGCTGCCCTGCATTCGCCGGTTTTCGGTCTTGGACCCGGGGCATTTTCGGGGCACTTGGCTCCGTTCCAAGGCTCCGAAGCCCATAGTACGTTTATTGATGTTCTGTCGCAGGCGGGGATTCTCGGTCTCGCGGCTTACGTAGCATTGTTGATATTCGTCGGCAAGCGCATCGTCGCCGCTCGCGAAGTTGCATTTATCGGAGCGTTTACCGCTCTGGTCGTTTTTTCTTGTTTTCACTACGTATTACGCCAACCGATCTTCTGGTTATCTCTTGTCTTGATGGTTCGGCTTCTAGCGCTTCCGAGGCGCAAAGCTGCGAGCCTATTGTTGCCAGTCACGAGCTAGCGGGTGTGCGGCGTAGCGGGAATCGTCGGGCGCGCCGATAACGAGAATTTCAATGCGGTCGTTGCGTCGATGATCGGTAGCCTCGAGCATCGAGGTCCGGACGATTCTGGAGTTTGGGCCGACGACGACGCAAGCATCGTTCTGGGGCATCGCCGACTGGCGATCGTCGATCTCTCGCCTGCCGGGCACCAGCCGATGTTGTCCGGGTGCTCGCGGTATGTCATGTCCTTCAATGGCGAGATCTACAATCATCTGCAGATTCGCAAAGAGCTCGAGAAATCGTCGGGCGAAATTGGATGGCGAGGACATTCCGATACCGAAGTTTTTCTCGAAGCAGTGAGCCTTTGGGGGGTTCGCAGAGCGTTATCGATGTCGATCGGTATGTTCTCATTCGCGCTCTGGGATCGACATGAGCGCGAGCTGACTCTTGCCCGTGATCGAATCGGCGAGAAGCCGCTCTACTTTGGTGTCGTCAGAGGCCGGCTCGCGTTCGGTTCGGAACTCAAGGCTTTGCGATCATGTCCGGGCTGGAGCGGCGAGATCGATCGAGATGCATTGGCGCAATATATGCGATTCGGTTGTATTTCAGCACCTCGAACGATCTACCGGAATGTCTATAAGTTACCGCCCGCGAGTGTCCTGAATATACCGTGCAGGAAGCTCGATGCGCTCGATGAATTTGTAGATCCTGCGCGCGCAGATCGCTACTGGTGTGCCAATGAAATAGTAACGCATGGTGCGCGAAACACGATTCAGGCCGACGATCGCGAAGCATGCGAATTACTGGAGAAAAGCCTGGACGAGTCCGTCGCGCTGCAGATGGAAGCGGATGTGCCTCTTGGAGCTTTTTTGTCAGGCGGAGTGGATTCCTCACTTATTACCGCAATGATGCAGGCGAGGTCGTCTCGCCGAATAAAAACGTTCTCGATCGGCTTCGAGGATTCCGAATACAATGAGGCCGAGCATGCGAAGCTGGTGGCAGAGCATCTGGGCACCGATCATACGGAGCAATATCTTTCCGCCGCTGATGCGATCGACGTTGTCCCAATGTTGCCAACGCTGTACGACGAGCCTTTCGCAGACGCCTCTCAAATACCGACATTTCTCGTTTCCCAGGTAGCGCGACGCGAAGTCACTGTCAGTCTGTCCGGTGACGGAGGAGACGAGCTTTTTGGTGGCTACAATCGACATATCTGGATTCACAGGCTGTTCGATCGTGCGAACGGCATAGTTCGGCCGGGCTTCCGGACTGCAGGGTGGCTTCTGCAGCAGATCCTGGCTGGAGGTGGCGAGAACAGGTTGCGTGCCGTCCTGCCGTCGCGATTTCGAAAAATGCAGCTACAGGATAGACTCGCAAAACTCGCTTCTGTCCTTCAAGCCCGGTCAATCGAGGACGCCTATCTAAGAACTCGTAGCCAGTGGGCCAATCCCGAACAGCTTGTTGTCGGCGCATCCGAGCCGTTATTGCTAGTGGAGCTGAAGAGCGCGCAGATCGACGTAGACGATGCGGTGCAGCATACGACTTATCTGGATCTTGTGAGCTACCTTCCTGACGATATCCTCGTGAAGCTTGATCGTGCGAGTATGGGCGTCAGCCTCGAGTCTAGAGTGCCGTTCCTGGACCATCGTCTCGTGGAACTGGCGTGGCGTTTGCCGACATCCATGAAAATTCGGGACGGCCGTGGGAAATGGCTGCTGCGGAATGTGCTGGAGAAATACGTACCGAGCGAGATCATCGATCGCCCGAAAGCCGGCTTCAGCTTGCCGATTCACGACTGGTTACGTGGTCCGCTGCAAGAGTGGGCGGAAAGCCTGCTGAGCGAACATAACTTGGCAGATCGTGGTGTTCTGAATCCGGGGCCGATTCGGGAACGCTGGAAAGAGCATCAATCGGGCGTGCGAAATTGGCAGCATCAGCTTTGGTGTGTCCTGATGTTTCAGGAGTGGCAGAATGCTGAGAAGGATTTCAGTATGGGCGCTGTGCGATCCGCAGAGAACACCCGGCGCCTTTTGAATGAGCGGCAAGGATGAAGAGAATTCTCTTCGTCGCTAACGTGGATTGGTTTTTTCTATCTCATAGATTGCCGCTGGCGCTCGCCGCGCAGGCCGAGGGCTACGATGTTCATGTCGCCGCAACGCGATCGGAAGCCGCGAAGACGATCGAGAAGCATGGGATTCAATTTCACTCGATTCATGCACATAGAGGAAGCTTAAGTCCACTCAAAGACTTGAGTTTGCTGTTGTCGCTTTATCGGCTATACCGCCGGATACGACCGGATATTGTTCATCATATAACCAGCAAACCCGTGATAGTGGGCAGTATTGCTGCGCGCGCCGCGCGTGTAGACGGTGTAGTTAACGCGATTCCCGGATTGGGTCTCGTCTTCTCAGCTTCCGGATTTCTTGCTAAGTTCCGTAGGATTCTAGTAGTACTTTCGTACCGTATTGCACTTCCTCGACGCCGTTCCAAAGTAATATTTCAGAACATCGAAAACCGAGACTTGTTTTTGAAGTGGAATCTTGTCGCCCCGGATTCCGTCGTTTTCATACGCGGTTCGGGTGTAGACCTTTCAGAATATATCGCGACTGACGAGCCTGATTCGACTCCAGTTGTCGTAATGGCATCAAGGATGCTGAGGCAGAAAGGTGTGCCGGAATTCGTCGATGCGGCCTGCGAGATCAAGCGCCGCGGTATCAAAGCAAAATTCGTATTGGTAGGTGCGGTCGACAGCGAGAATCCGGATCACATTGCAGTTGCCGATCTGGAGAACTGGACTTCGATGCAGTGGATAGAGTGGTACGGGCATCGTACCGATATGCCGGAGATATTTCAGGGCGCACATATCGTATGTCTCCCGACAAGTTACGGCGAGGGAGTGCCTAAAGTCCTGATTGAGGCGGCTGCCTGCGGCCGACCGATTGTTACTACCGATGTGCCTGGATGTAACGATATTGTTCGCAACGGTTGGAATGGTCTTCTTGTCCCGAAGAAAAACCGCGAGGCTCTGGTGGCGGCGTTGTTGGAGTTGCTGGCAGACCGGGAGAAGCGCTCCATGATGGGTCGCAACGGTCGTGAACTTGTCGAGCGCGAGTTCGATGTCGAACTCGTAGTTGCGGCGACGATGACCGTCTACGAAGAGCTCCGTCAGAATCAGGCGAACAAATTTAAGAATTTGAGGGCTAATGACTGACTTTGCGGTTACGGGAGCGAGCGGATTCGTGGGCGCTTCGCTGTGCCGCCGGCTCGTGAAGGCGGATCGCTCGGTTCGCGCTTGCTCGAGGAACCCGGGCTCGCTCCGGATCAGTGGCGCTAGCATGGATATCCGGGAGGTCTCCAGGATATCGCGAGCAGGGGAGTGGGAGCGCGCGTTTGCCGGAGTCGAAACTGTTGTCCATCTCGCAGCGCGTGTACACCAACCGGAAGTTCAAGCTATCGACGCCTATCGAAGCGTAAACGTCGCCGGAACCGAGGCCGTAGCAGCCGGTGCGATCCGAGCTGGAGTCAAGCGACTTATTTTCATCAGTACGGTCAAGGTCAATGGAGAAAAGACATCGCTGGAGCGGCCATTTCACATTGACGATTTGCCACGGCCGACTGACCCTTACGCCGTATCGAAATGGGAGGCCGAGCAGCGTCTTTGGGACCTCGCCCGTCGTTCAGAACTACAAATCGTTGTAATTCGACCGGTGCTAGTCTACGGCCCGGGAGTACGCGGAAACTTTCTGCGAATGCTGAAATTAATTGACAAGGGAATTCCGTTGCCACTTGGCGCTATTAAGAACAAAAGGAGCGTTGTGTACGTCGAGAACCTGTGTGACTTGATTGAGTTCTGTGGAGACAACGAAAATGTACCGGGCAAAGTTCTTTTTGCTGCAGATGGGAACGGATTAAGCACGCCTGATCTCTTCAGGATGATCGCGAAGGGCTTGAATCGACGAGTTATGCTAATTAGCATCCCGCCTGGAGCACTTCGCGCGGTTGCTCGATTGATCGGCAGAGACCACGACCTAGAGCGTCTTTGTGGTTCGCTGCATGTTGATATGAGTTCTG
>JAHEKF010000007.1 GCA_024638465.1 Rhodospirillaceae bacterium
CAGGCGAAATGCGTCGCTGTTCCGCCGCCACTGCTGATGCTTTACAGCTCCATCGACGAAGTCGAGGTGCTGGACGATCGAGTCTTGATTCACAGCGACTGGATGGATGCGGAGCGAGTCATCTATACGGACGGTCGAAACGTGCCTCCATCCCAGGCGGCATCGATAAATGGCTATTCGCTCGGGCGCTGGCGGGATGGCGCGCTCGTCGTGACGACGACTCATTTCACCGAGAACAACTCGGGCTACACCTCGGGCATCGCAACGGGCTCAGGAAAACGTTTGGAAGAGCGTTTCGAGTTGACCAACGACCGCACGGGCCTGAATTACAGCTTCGTCCTCGAGGACGCTGAATATCTTGCCGAGCCCATCACGGGCGCGACTCGCTGGGACTATCGGCCCGACCTTACGCCCGACGACGCGCCCTGCGACCTGGACTCGGCAGGGCGCTATCTGACGGAATAGGACGGCCAGCCGAGCGCTAGCCGGTATACCGTCCCTCGAGCAACGGCTCGTCACCCACGAAGATCTGCTCCACCCAAATGGACGGGGCGTCGTTTCTGGCCGGCGCGCCCGTGATGGTGATTTCGTCTCCGGGTTTGAGCGTGTCGCGCGTCCAGCCTTCGTCCCGGCCGAGACTCAGGCTGCTCGACATTCCAGCCAGCCAGCCGACGACTGTGCCGTCATCGCCAGTCACGTCGAAGAGAATCTGCGTGTGCGGGTTGACGAATTGAAACTCGGTCACAATTCCCGATACGGTGACTGACCGCGTCAGATCGTAGACAACGTTGGAGCCATGGTGACCGAAAGAAGGCAACGAAAGACCAAACAGGCCGCTCAGTATGACGGTGAGTTTTAATCGCATTGCATTCCCCGAAGTCGTTACCCTCTGTCCGTCCTCAATTATAATGCTCCGTACGAATCGCAGATATACGTTTTCTGCGTTCAGAGCGGCCTGGCCGCGAACTGAGCATAAGAACGAAGGGGGTTCTTGAGTGAGTATTCGCGCAATCCCGGGCCTGGTTCGGGCCGGAACCGTCACAGCGGTAGCGCTGCTGGCGCCCGAAATGACCGATGCTCAGAGCTGGGTAGAGGAGTCGGCTTGCCCCGACGACGTGCCCCTTGAATTTCACACCTGCGCGCTCGAAGCGGCGCAATCTTTCGATCCGCCACGAACGGCGGACGGCGTGCCGGATCTCGGCGGCAACTGGGTTCTTCCGGGCGGCCAGTTCGGCGGAGCGTACGAAGATCTCGAAGCGCATGGCGAAGTACTCGACGCTGAAGGCGGCGCAGCCACGGTCGTCGACCCCGCCGACGGCCTGCTGCCGTTGCAGCCGTGGGTGGACGCTAAAGTCGAAGAGATCGCCTCCCGATACATTCACCACAACGCGGCCTGCTTGTTGGCAGGTGTGCCGAATACGATGTATCACGGCGGCGCTCGGCAATTCTTCCAATCGTCGAATTCGCTGGTGATCACGTCCTACAACGCGCACGCCTTTCGCGTCGTTCATCTGGACGGACGCCCTAAGCTCGACGACAACATCAGACTCTGGAATGGCGACTCCAGAGGGCGCTGGGAAGGGAACACGCTCGTTGTCGAGACAACGAACCAGAACGCCCGCGCCTGGCTGGATCAACGCGGGCGGTTCTACACGACAGACGCAGTCGTTATCGAGCGTTTTACGCTCGTCGATCCGAATACGCTGCATTATCAGGCGACGGTTGACGACCCGAACGTGTTTGCGCGTCCGTTCACGATTGCGGTCCCATATCGGCGCATTACTGACGACCCGTACGAGATGGAAGAACTCGCCTGCTACGAGAACAACGAAGAGTTACTGCGGATCTATCGCGACGTCGGCTACGAGATCTATCCGGGAGTCAGTCCTGAAGAGGCGCGCGAAGCCGCGGCAGTTCAATGAGGGTTAGCGCGTCGCTAACCGTGATCTCGTTGCTGGCGGCACTGGTCGCATGTACCGAGGCACCGCAGGAAGCGACCGATGTCCCCGATGAAATCGTTGCGGTACCCGAGGAGGCCGTTGACCAGGGTTACTCGGTACCGCGGACGTCGTTCGGTGATCCCGATCTGACGGGAATCTGGCAAACCGCCAATACGGCGGTCTGGGATGTCGAAGCGCATGCGGCCGGCCTCGGCGTACCCGCCGGGAAAAGCGTCGTTGTCGGCGGCCCGATTCCCTATGCAGAAGCGGCCGCAACGCAACGCGCAGAGAACCACGCGAACCGTTTGACCGCAGATCCCGAGGCACAATGCAAGATGGTCGGCGTGCCGCGCATCACGTACATGCCGTATCCGTTTCAGATCGTGCAGACAGCGGATCAGGTTTCGATTCTCTACGAGTACGTGCATACGGTCAGGAGTATCTTTCTCGACAGCGAGCATCCCGATGATCCTGCGATCCGCTACTGGATGGGTGATTCGCGCGGTCACTGGGAGGGCGACACGCTCGTTGTGGACGTTGTCAACTTCACGGATCAAACGTGGTTCGATCGGTCCGGAAATTTTCACAGCGAGGCGCTGCACGTCGTCGAGCGTTATACGCCAACGGGCCCGAACCACATGCTCTATGAAGTGACCATAGAAGATCCCGAGGTGTTCACTGAACCCTGGCGAATGAGCATGCCACTCTATCGTCGTATCGAGGACAACGCGCGTTTGCTCGAATACGAATGCCACGAGTATTTGGAAAGTAGCCGCTAATTGATTTGCTTATCCGCGCCACGGGCGTAGTATCTCCTCAGGCTGTGCAAATCCGTTACCTAGAAGAACGACACGGCCGCGACTGACAAGTCACACATAGAGGGGAGACATCATGAAACTTCTGACTGCGCTGTTGTCAGCGGCGTGCCTGTTGGCACTCGGCTCAACGAATTCTGTCGCACAAGACGGCCCACTCACCTGGGCGCCGCTCGAGCTCATTGGCTGTAACTTCAATGACGGTGCCAACATGGAGGACCTTAACGGCGTCATCGATACCTGGAACGGCTGGATGGATGAGACCGGTCAGAACGACTATCTGGGCGTCGTTCTGACACCGCATTTCACGGCCGCCGATTTTCCGTTCGAGGTGCTCTGGCTCGGCGCGTGGCAGGACGCTGCCGGAATGGCCGGCATGCAACAGTGGTTGACGGACGGCGGAGAGATCCTTGCTGACTTCGGAGAGGTCGTGACGTGCGCGCTGCACCAGGGGTTCGCTTCTGCCAATATCAAGCAGCCCGGCGAACCGGAAGGTATCGTGCCAGTCGCGTTCCAGAACTGCACAATTGCCGAGAATCGTTCGGGACCGCAGGCGGTGGCTGCCATCCGCGAGTTCTCTGAATATCTGACGGAGCAGGGCCACAATGGTGGTCACTGGATCCTGCGGCCGGCGGCAGGAGAGTCGGCTGACGCGTCCTACAACTTCAAATGGGTACGATCGCATTCCTCATGGGCAGCCGTCGCGGACTACTTCGATGTCATGTATAACCAGGGCGGCTTTGGAGAACTCGGCGATCTCCTGGACAATCTCCTGAGCTGCGATTCGCCACGCCTCTATAACTCGCGCCTGGCGCGGGACTGGGCTCAAGAAGGATAGAAAAGTTTTTGGCCCCGGATTCCGGCGGATCCTGTATAGACGAGGTCAGACTCCGATGCGGGTCTGACCTCTTCCTTTAGCCGCCCTCTCGAGTCAGCCGGTAGATCAGAATCGCGGCGCGCTTGGTGGCCGGGCCCAACGACGTCAGATCAAGCCGTTCCCCCGGCGAGTGCATATTGACGCCCTGCGCGCCGAGACCGCCGAGTGCGTCTACATAGGGCGCAACGAAAGAGATGTCGGCGGCTCCTCTGCGCGACGGGTCCAGCGCGGGTAGCGCTTCGCCGCCCAGTTCCTCGTTAATTGACGAGAGCATCGAATGCAGCTGCATATTGCCGTCGGTTGGCGGCATCGCCGGATATCGATCGGTGAAGTAGATCTCCGCGTCCGTGTGTGGCAGATGGTTATCGACAATCTTCTGCATGGTCTCGCGAGTACGCTGTAGCTGTTCCGTCGAAATCGTTCGAAGACCGCCATGCACGACGGTGTGTTGTGGCACGACGTTGGTTTTTCCGAATGCTTCGCCGCGTGTATTCGTCGCATCGTAGTCGACGTCGGTCCCACCGAGGATTACACCGGCGTTGAAAGTCAGATACTCCTCGCCGCGGACGGTCTCGTAGAACGCGTTGAGGATACGTGCGGCTTCGAAGATGGCGCCGGCGCCAACGTTCTCGCTGAATACCAACGACGAGTGTGCCTGTCTGCCCGTAACGACGAGGCGCCAGCCACTCGAGCTGCGTCGCGCGGTGGTGATCCATTCGGCTTCGCCGTCACGAACGCCATACTCGAAGCCGAGGGCGACGTCGGCCCACTGACCGGCCTCGATCAAATCCCGGCGTGTGATATCGAGCGGAGAGCCTACGCTTTCTTCGTCACCCGTGTAGGCGATGACGATCTGCGTCCCGTCGAGAGCGCCGATTTCCTGCAGCGCCTTTAGTGCGAAGACGATCACGACGTTCCCGGCTTTCATGTCGACCGCGCCCGGACCTGTCGCCCAGTCGCCTTCGCGGATAAATGTCTGGAAATCGTCGTCCGGCTCGAACACGGTATCGAGATGACCAATGAGCAATAGCTTACGGCCGTGCGTGCCCTCGCGCCGACCGAACAGGTGGCCGGCCCTTCGGGTTTGCGGTGGCAAATCAATCCATTCAGTCTCGAAACCCAGAGTGTCGAGCTCAGCGCGCATCACGGCGCCGACTTCACGGACGCCGTCGAAGTTCATCGTGCCGCTGTTGATATTGACGGTTTCCTCGATAAGCGCTTCGATCGCAGTTGTCTGAGCGTCGATCCAGCTGACGATTGCGGCCTCGTCTTCGCTTAGCTGAGCTTGCGCCGTCGCTGCCCACGCGAGTACGAGCGAAAGAGCAGGCAGCCGCTTCATTGGCCGAATTCCTTAGCATGCCGCGCGATGTCTTCATGTGTCGCGAACCAAACGCCCGGCTTGGAGCGCATGTACTGAATTAGCTCCTCGAGCATCGAGATACGCGAACGGTGACCGATAATCTGCGGATGCATCGTCAGGAGAAGCATGCCGCCTTCTTCATAGGCCATGTCGAACTCGCGCTGCCAGATCTCGAAAACCCCGCTCGGCGGCGTGTACGGACGGATGTCGGCGGCACGATTCATCCCGAAATAGGGGTAATCGTCGAGAATCCACTCGACCGGCAACTCGACAACGCCGGTTGGTTCGCCATTGGAGAGAAGCTCGAACGGTACGTCGTCGGCCATGAGGCTCGAGTCGTAGAGCATGCCGGCTTCCGCGATTAATTCAGCCGTGTTGTGGCTGTATTCCCAGGAGCCCGTGCGGATACCGACGGGGCGACGACCGGATAGCTCTTCGAGCGTATCGAGCGAGCGCTCCATCAGCATACGTTCATCTTCGCGCTCGAGTTGGGCCGTATGCTCGTGGATCCAGCCATGGATGCCGATCTCATGGCCGGCTGCGGCGACAGCGCGAACTTGTTCGGGGTAGAGCAGGGCACTGACCGCCGGAATAAAGAAGGTCGACGGGACGTCGTAACGGTCGAGCAGAGCGAGAATGCGCGGGACACCGGCGCGTGGGCCGTATTGGCCGACCGACAGCCGCGACGGAGAAGTGTTGCTGTCGCGGAGTAGCAGCGTCTCGGCGTCCATGTCGAACGACAACGCCACCGCAACGCGGCTATCGTTGGGCCAGGTCTCGGGCAACAGTCTGCGCCCGGCACGGACGCGCTCGACAGCTTCGCGCCACTCTGCCTCCGACCACTGCCAGGACGGTACACCGTCCTGAGCAAATGCCCTCGGTGCTGTACTGCCGAGGATCAGAGCCGATCCCAGAAGACACAGTGTAGAAAGTAGCGCCGCCGCGCGATTTGTCGATGCCATATTGCCCCCCGGTTATCGTTCTTCTGCAGTACCATTATGCCCCAGACTTCCGGAGGTTCCCGCATGGCAGGACAGCAAACGCGTTACGAAGATACTTGCGAGATCGTCGGGATCAAGAACGGCATCGGCGTAACGGGCGAAATACTGACGTTCAGGGAGCACGAAGTCATCATCGCGACAATCAACCGGTCCGTGAAAGTAAAGCTTAACTGGAACGAGCACGCCGAACAGTACGTTGGTTCGGTCGGCGGCGTCGAGTTTCAGTCGGTGGGTCCCAAGGGGCATCGCTACCGCACGACACGCTGATGTCCGCGACCGAATCTTTGCTCGCGGCGCCTTAATCAAGAACTTGCGAAGCCGACCGCGGCCAGAAACGGGTGCGCGCTCGCCGGTCACAGCCTCAACCAGCCCGAACAGCGGTTTCCGGCTGGCCGAATCCGAAACCGGTGTAAGATCAACTCAATGACGCTATCCCTGGGGATCGGAGACCTGGAGATGAATACCTTCGCTAAACTCTTGCTCAGCATTGCGGGTGCGACGCCTCTTCTTGCCGTGCCAGTCGTCGCTCATCATAGCGATGCCGGACTGGCCATGGATGAGATCCTGGAGGTCGAGGGCACGGTCCTCGAATACAGCATGCGGAATCCGCATTCCTATATCGTTGTCGAGACGATCGACGAGGACGGCGAGCCGATCGAGTTCGAAGTGCAGATGGCGTCGGCACTGACCGTTTCTCGTCGCGGCTGGACGCGCGACACGCTGTCGCCGGGCGACGAAGTCAGGGTTGGAGTCAGGCCATCGGTCAACGGCAGGCCATACGGTTTGATCGACTGGATCGAGATCAATGGCGAGCCAAGGCAACTGGAGGAAGTCGTCGCTGGTGTGGCGAGCGGCTCCGCGCTGGCCGAGCAGGCGACGACTGACACGATAGAAGGGATCTGGATTGTCGACGACGCCAGTCTCGGCGACGACTATCCGGGCGGGCTCGACCAGCTCGCGAGCCGGGACTTGACGCCGACCGATGCCGGGCTTCGCGCACGGGCCTCTTACGATCAGAACTCCGAGGAGAATCCTGAAGTCCTCTGCATTTCGAAGCCCACGCCGTCGCTAATCGTCTATACCGATCTGTATCCGATACAGATCGAGTTTATTGACGCGGCCGAGACGATTTCGATTCGCACACAGCACTTCGATGGCGAGCGCACGATTTATATGGACGGCCGCGATCATCCGCCGTCCGCTTTTCGGAGCCATGAAGGTCACTCAATCGGTCGCTGGGAAGGGGACACGCTCGTTATCGACACGACGAACTTCACCGATCATCGCTCGCCTTATCAAAACGGGATACCCAGCGGTGCGCAGAAACATGTCATCGAGCGATACCGCCTGCACGAGGACGGCACGCGGCTGAACGTCGAGTTCTTTCTCGAAGACCCTGAATTTATCGAGGGGTCCATGACTCACTCACGCGATCTGATCTACTCGCCGAATATCGAGATGACGCCATTCGACTGTGATCTCGAGGCGACGCGGCGCTTCCTTCCCGAAGAATGAATCGAGGATCCGGACCGATGTACAGAATCTGCCTATTCGTAGCCGCATTACTGACATCGGCCGGTACGTTCGCGCAGGACGTTGCGCCGTTCGTGGCCGTGCCGGGTCAGAGAGGCGGCCAGGACATCTTCGGACCTTACGAAGTCGTCGAGGACTGGCCGAAAGATACGGCCACCGTACCCGGGCACGAAGCCTGGACCTTCGCGGCCGTTCGTGGCGTGCACGCCGAGAGCGCGGATCGAATTCTGGCCGTGCAGCTCGGTGAACTGCCGAATATCGAACGTCCCGAACCACGCGTGCTACCCGAAGTCGGGCCCGGTATCGGTTTTCCGGTCGCGCGCGCACCCTGGCGGAGCTTTCGAACCGCTATGGGCGCCGTCAATGCGAACCTGACAGGTGGTGCCGGTGCTCGCGAGGGCATCGACTATCGCGGTGGTCACGGCATTCTCGTGTTCGATCGCGACGGTAATCTCGTCGAAGAGTGGACCCAGTGGGACTCGCTGCTCGTTCGACCGCATTCGATTTACGTCAGTCCTTATGACGCCGAGAAACGTGTCTGGGTCGTCGACGATGGCGCGCATGCAATCTTTATATTCTCGAACGATGGCAAGGAGCTTCTCCAGACCATCGGTATTCCGGGCGAGGGTGGAATAGACGAAACCCATCTATTCTGGCCCTGTTATATAGATTGGGCGCCTGACGGCAGCTTCTACGTCGCCGACGGTGGCGACTTTTATAATCCCGATCGTCCGCTTGGCGCGCGTGTGGTGAAGTTCGATGCGGACGGAAACTACCTGTTCGAGTGGGGTCAGGAAGGTGTCCCGCCCAGCGAGACCAGACCCGGTTATTTCAACAATCTGCACGGTATTGCAGTCGACCCGGAGTCCGGCCGGGTGTTCGCGAACGATCGGCAGAATCATCGCATCCAGGTGTTTTCCGCGGATGGCGAGTATCTCGACGAATGGTCAGTCGGTGCGCCGCCGGCCGATTTGCATATGTTTATCGTTTCGAATGGCGCGCTGTGGGCCGCCGATCGCGGCACGAACAAGATCCTGAAATATGATTTTGCGGGCAATCTGCTTTACGCCTGGGGCGTCAGCGGTGATTTTCCCGGCGGCATGTGGGGCGTTCACGGAATGAGCTTCGATGACGAAGGTAATTTCTACGTCGCTGAAGTCGATAACGGTCGTATTCAGAAGTTCAGGCCGCGCGCGGGTGCCAATCCCGCTTACCTGGTAGCACTGCCGCGGTAAACAGGAGTCCGATATGAAATGCCCGAAGTGTTCATCCGAGATGCAGGAAGTAATGCATGATGGGGTCTACATTGATCGCTGCATCGGCTGCAAGGGTCTTTGGTTCAACATGCTCGAACATGAGCACCTTGCCGCTATCGAAGGTTCCGAGTCTCTCGACTTCGGCAGCGCCGAGGTCGGTAAGCGCTTTGACGCGATGGAAGACGTCAAGTGCCCCAATTGCAGCTGCGAGATGCTGAAAATGGTCGACGCCCGGCAGCCGCATATCTGGTACGAAGGTTGCCCGAGTTGCTACGGCGTCTACTTCGATGCCGGCGAGTTTCGGGACTACAAAGAGAAGACTGTGATGGATTTCTTCCGCGATCTGTTCGCTAAGGAAAGGCTCTGATCTCAGCCACTCTGTCGCGAGTTCGCTTCGGGGCCACGACTTAATCTGCCTCGTATCTGCCGATGACGTCGCCGTCGGTCGTCACGCCGAGACCGTTAAGATGTCGGTTGACGTAGTTAAAATACCCGCACACCTGATTCGTCTCGAGTATTTCGCCATCTGTAGCGCCGGCTTCCCGCAACGCCACGACATCGGTCCGCTCGAGATTCGCCACATCCAGCGTGAGCTTCTCGACGTATTTAAGGAGTGCGAGATGTTTACCCGAAAATTCGCGTTCGGGTGCCCTGTCCTTCAGTGCGTTCAGTCGCGCGTCGCCAAGTTCGCCGCCACCGAGCAATACGCGTGCGTTGTGCTCGTGGTGCGCCAGGCTGTACTCGCAGCCATTGAGATAGCTCGTGTATACGCCGATCGCTTCGAGAAACGATGCCGGCAGGGTGTTGTCCTCGTGATGCAATACGGCTTTGTATAGTGCGATGTGACCGAGCATGGTATGCGGTCGCAGCGAGTGCGCCTGCATGACGTTGTCGACGGTGCCATGGGGTGTTCCTGCGGCCTCGTATGCATCCGCCAGCGCTCCCGAAGCGCCGGCCGGCGAAATCATCTCGATCCAGGCGGTCATGGGGTTCTCGCTGATGGTGTTGACGACGGCGTCTCGCTGGCGCTGGAAAAAACTCGTTGTACGATTGGTTCGAAGAACTCGATCGGTAGATTCTCGACGTTCGGATCGATGGCGACAATGTCATATTTCTCGACGAACGTTTCCGTCCATTCGAAGTACTCATGACCGCGCCATTGATCGCGCTCGCGAATGAAGTTCTGCTCGTTCCAATCGGGATACTCGTGCAGATGAATGCGCTGAAAGATCTCGTGATGTTCAAGCATCCAGATCTGTTTCTCTGAAACGACAGAGCGGAGCAGGTTGGCGGCGAACTGCCCATGCTCGTCAGGGCAAACGATGAACCCGACATCATGAAAAAGACCCGTTACGATGGACTCGTCGTCGTAGCCGTCTCTGTGCAGTAAAGTTGCGGTCTGCAGACAATGTTCGTAGTTGTTGATCGCGTAACCGAAAGACGGCGCATTGCGTGAAGCTCTCAGCAGATCGAGTGCCTGGATGTGTCGTTGATCGCGCAAATAGTCATCGCGCTGCGAGTTCAGTAACGCCCAGTCGTCGCGACGAAAGTCATCCAAGTTGAATATTTCGACATAGCCCCAATCGCGGCGCAGCAGTGGACTTCGTCCGACCGGCTCGCCCGAACGGCCCGGAGGATCGCCTGTCTTACGCTTATCCTTCTCCGGATTCTCGGACACTCTGCATCTCCCGGTAGGCGAAAGCTTCGTCGAATCTTGCGGCGATGTAGTCGGCGCAGCGGACCGGCGCGAAGCGTGCTTCCTCGTTCGCTGTCGTCGCCGGCTCGAGCATCGCATCCCAATTCGGATCGATGAACGTCGCAAGCGAGTACCGGTCCCTGGTCGCGGAACTCACGACACGATGAGGTGTCGATTCGAAGTGGCCGTTGCTCCAGCGTGCGAGAAGGTCGCCGATATTGACCACATAGGTGCCTTCGATCGGTTTGACGTCCGTCCACGTTCCTTCTCTGGTTCTTACCTGTAAGCCCCCGACGTCGTCCTGACAGAGCAACGTCAACATTCCGTAGTCGGTATGCACGCCGCTGCCGGGTTGCCGTCGCTCGTCGGCTTGCGGGGGATAATGGATCAAGGCTGCGCGGCTGATGGGCTTGTCGAAATGCCGAACGAAATAATCGGGCGCTATGCCGAGTCCGTCCGCAAGCGCTCGCAGCAACATCTCACCGCAAGCCTGTGTCGCGACGAAATATTCCATCAGCCGGCTTCGCATTGCCGGCAGAAACGACGGCCAGAGGTTCGGGGCGAGTAATCGTCCGCCGGCGCGGTAATCCGCATCGTCATTCTCGATGTCGAGCCCCCAGATGAAGCTCTCCTTGAGGTCAGTCTGCAGATTTCCGTACATCTTCGCCTCGCCGATCTCGAGCCAGCCGCGATGATGCGCCGACACGGAAACTTCGCTTTTCTGCTGCCTGGAGCTGCCGAAGAATTCACGTGCCAACGAATAGGTCTCGGCCAGCAGCGAAGCGGGAACGCCATGATCGGCTACATAGAAGAAGCCCACATTGCTCGCTGCATCGTAGAGCGCCGCGGTAGTGTGTGCGCGCGCGTTCACGTCTTCGCCGCCAAGCGGCGATACATCGATGACCGGGATATTGTTAGCTGTCACGAACGATCTGCCGAAAAATACCGAGACCAAGATAGGCAAGAATAATCGAGAGTAGCGGGTTGATGTAGTTGAAGAATGCCCACGGAGCATACTCGAGCGTCGCCAATCCGAGCACGCCCGTGTAGAACGCGCCCGCCGTCGTCCACGGTATCAATGGCGTACTCAGCGTCGCGCCCTCCTCGAGACAGCGCGACAGCATGGTTTTTCTGAGGCCGTCCTCTTCGAAGGATTCCTTGAATATCTGTCCGCCGAAGATAATGGAGAGATAAGCCTCTCCCATGCTCATATTGGCGGCGATTCCGGAGCCGATCGTCGCAGTCATCAGCGTCGCCGTGTTCCGGATACGAGTGAGTAGCCCACTCAGCATCACACGCACGAAACCGCTTCGATCGAGCAATCCGCCGAGTGCGAGAGCGATGAGTGCCAGCGACAGCGTCCACATCATGCTTTGAATTCCGCCCCGATTGAGCAGGACGTCGACGAGTTCCGCCCCGGTTTCCGCGGAATAACCGTTTTGGAGGCTTGCGAGCACATCCGTGAATTGACGTCCCTGCAGAAGAATCGCACAGCCGATCGCGGTTGCTATGCCTGCCAGCATGCTCGGTTCGACCGAGACTCGAATCATGCTGAGGCCGAGCAGAACGATTAGAGGTGCGAGCGTCCACGGACTGATCGCGAACTCAACGGCGAGGCGCTGCTTGAGTTCGACGACTTGCTGAGCCGAGACGGTTTGATCGGCGTATTGCATCCCGATCGCGGCAAACAATAAAAGCGCGATGAAGTAAGTCGGTACCGTCGTGTACATCATCGCGCGTATGTGGGCATAAACATCCGTATTCGCGCTCATCGCCGCCAGTATTGTCGTGTCCGATACTGGCGACATCTTGTCACCGAAACTGGCTCCGGAAACGATCATGCCCGCCACCAGCGGCAACGGAATACCCAGCGCGCCGCCCAGACCCATTAGCACGACGCCGACTGTGCCGACCGTTCCCCAGGCCGTTCCCGTTACTACAGACATGAAACTGCAGAATACGAGCCCGGCCGGCAGGAACACGGCCGGATGCAGAATATCGACGCCGTAGTAGACCAGGCTACCGACCGTACCGCTCTCCATTAGCGCGGCGATGAGGATGCCGATGAGGATAAAGATGAATATCGCGCCGAGTCCCTTCTCTATGCCGGACACCATTGCGGCGCGGATATCGACGAAGCGATAGCCGAGATAGGCCGAGTTCGCTCCGACCCAGACAAGGCCGATGATGAGCAGGCTGTGCAGATTGACCTCGAACCAGAGTAGCCCGACGATCACGATGCAGACGACGCCACCGAAGCTAAGGATCGATTGGGCAAGACCTGGCTCGCGGGGATTGTTCATTTGACGGCTCGCGATAGGCGCTCGCTGCGCCCGGGATTATCTGCCCGCCGGCATGTTCTTGTTCGTGTTCAATTTCCGGCGCTGCCGCTGGCATCCTACAGCAACAGGGCATCCCGGGGGAGGGTTACGGGTTGATGAAAACCGGCTCTCCGGGCCGCCTGATACGCTGACCTTGCCGCGCCGGCAGAGTAGAATCGGAGCCTGAATAACAATAAGGGGGACGCGCGTGAGATTCACGATCGCTCCGATGGCCATTGCCTGGCTCGCCTCCGGGATCGAGCGCTGCGAAGCCGAAGATCTCGACCTAAGTGCGCCGTCGCTCGAGGGAAAGTAGATGGCGGATACTTCCGCGCTGATTCGTTATCCCCGTGACATCGACGGCTTCTTCACGGCGATGATGCATTCGCGAGACCTGCTCTATTCGCCGCATTTGCCGACGATGCGTTTCGACTGTGACCCCGACGTTACGAGGCGCTTCGTGCCTTAACACGAATCGGGAAGCCAAGATGATCTTCCGTCAGTTGTTCGATAGCGAGTCCTGGACTTTCACTTATCTGTTGGCGGATCCGGATTCGAGAGAAGCGCTGCTAATCGACACGGTTTTCGAAAAACACTTGCGGGATCTCGCCCTGGTTCGCGAGCTCGATCTCGAGCTGAAGTACACCCTCGACACGCATGTCCATGCCGATCACGTGACGGGTGCATGGCTGATGCGCGGTGCTACGGGCTGCCGAATTGCCGTCGCGGCGGCTTCCGGAGCCGAAGGCGCCGATGTGTACATCGAGGACGGCGACGAGATCGGTGTCGGAACGGTCAGAGTCAGGGCGCGAGCCACCCCGGGCCATACCGATGGCTGCATGACCTATGTGCTTGCCGACGAGTCGATGGCTTTCACCGGCGACGCATTATTGATTCGCGGTGCCGGCCGCACGGATTTCCAGGCCGGTGATGCGCGTCGTCTGTTCCATTCCGTCCGCGACAGAATTCTGAGTCTTCCGGATGACTGCGTACTTTATCCAGCGCACGACTACAGCGGCCGGACCTCGACGACGGTTGCTGAGGAGCGTGCTCACAACCCGCGCCTGGGTGACGGCAAGCGCGAGGAAGATTTTGTTGGCTATATGGAGAATCTCGGTCTGCCGCATCCGAAAAAGATGCAGGCGGCGGTTCCGGCGAATCTTCAATGCGGCCGGCCCGGTGAGGGGGACGAAACTCCGGCCTTACCAGACTGGGGTCCGGTTATTCGAACGTTCGCCGGCGTACTCGAAGTTGATCCCGAGTGGGTCCACAGTCATCGTGAAGACGTGGTGGTAATCGACGTCCGCGAGCAGGAAGAGATCGACGCGACGCCACTCGGCTGCATCAGCGGCTCGCTCATGATTCCGCTGAGTAAACTTCGTGATCGAATGGACGAAGTGCCGAAGGACGGACCCGTCGTCACTATATGCCCCGCAGGTGCGCGGTCGGCGCAGGCGGCATTGATACTGGAGCAAGCAGGTTACCCGAAAGTCGCGAACCTACCCGGCGGTCTGTTCCGCTGGCAGGCGCTCGGCTTTCCGGTTGTACAGCCGGGGTGACTCGGGGAGAGCGAATGAAAATTATTGAAGGCGTAGCAATCGTTATCGTTTCTTTAGCGATTGCGCGCGGTATTGCGGCCCAGCCAATAGAAGGCTCCGGCTTCGTCGTCGATTTCGACGCCGTTGAATTACGCATGACGCACGTTGCCGGCAACGTCTACGCATTGGCCGGTGCGGGCGGCACGATCGGGGTGTTTGTGAGCGACGATGCGGTGTTTCTCGTGGACGATCAGTTCGCCCCCCTGACCGAGCGGATTCGTGCCGAAATCGGGAAAGTTGGCGATGCGCCGGTGCGTTTTATCGTCAACACGCATTTCCACGAGGATCATACGAGCGGCAATGAAAACTTCAGCGAGGCCGGTACCGTTATTGTCGCGCACGAGAACGTACGCAGAACGCTGGCGCAGCCGCACTATATTGAGATGATTCAAACGCGGTTCGCAGCTTTTGGCGCGAGCGCGCTGCCCATCGTGACATTTCAGGACTCGATGGCGTTCCATCTCGGCGGCGAGCGTATCGATGTCATTCATTCGCCGCCGGCGCATACCGACGGCGATTCCATGATCTTTTTCCGTGGGTCGAATGTCCTGCACATGGGCGACGTTTTCCGCTCGCGCGGCCAACCGATTTTTGACCGTAATAACGGCGGATCATACGAAGGCTTGATCGCTTCGGCCGATTTTGCGCTGAACCTGATCGGCGAGGACACGATGATTATTCCCGGACACGGTGTCGTCTCGACAAAAGCCGATCTGCGCCAGAGCCGGGAAATTATGGCGACGATTCGCGATCGCATTCAGGCGGGTATCGACGCCGAGATGACTGTCGAGCAGGTTATCGCAACCGATCCAACCCGCGGTTTCGACTGGCGCGATGGGCGGCTGACGGTCGCCGACACCATTCGCTGGATCTACGCGGAACTCGCAGCAAAATAGACATTGCGGAGAACTACAGTGATAGAGCGCACGATACTCGTTTCTCTGATGATGATGCCGCTGACGTCAGCGGCGCAGGACAGCCCGTTCCTCGGGGAATGGCTGCTCCGTCTCGACCAGGACAATCGAATCGGTCGCTCGGCTTACGGCAGCCTCGTGTTCGAGCTCGGCACGGGCGGTCTGGAGGCTTATATCGATGGGGGATCGGTCAATGTCCTCGAAATCGACGGCACCCGGATCGTATTCGATTTCGACTGGTCGGATCTGCCCGATGCGCGGCATCTCAGTATCCTGGAAGGCGCACTCGCCAACGGCGTTATTACCGGCACGGCGACAGAGAACGGTGAAGATCGGGGCGGTTGGCGCGCGATGCGCTCCGAGCGACGGGATACGGTCGGGTTAGCGCCGGAACCGGTCGATCTGACAGGTATCTGGAGTCGTCCCGCGATCCTGAGCAAGCATGAATTCGAGGTGACGGCAGCAGGGCGTGCAGCCGACGAACGCTATGATTCGACGATTGACGATCCCATCCTGCGTTGCGTTTCGGATGGCCTGATCCGAATGTCGCACGGGCCGTTCCATATCGAGGTTGTTTCGATGCCGAACAAAATCATCGTGCTGCACGAGGACTTGCACGAGGTGCGGCGCATCTACACAGACGGGCGGGATTTTCCTGCGGATATCGAATATGCCAATCTCGCGATGGGCTTCTCGATCGGCCGCTGGGAAGGGTCGACGCTCGTCGTCGAAAGTCGTGGCCTGAAACCGTCGGTCTGGGATGCCGCGGGTATGCCGATATCGTCCGACGCGGTTGTAACCGAGCGCTGGTATGTCGACGACGCGGGGGAACTTCATGTCGAGTTTTCTCTCGATGATCCCGTCAACTATCATCGCCCGGTGGAGATGCACGGCGTCCGTTCGCCTCTGCCGCCCAGTACGTTAATTCCCGAATATTCCTGCGATCCACATGCGTTTTATCGTAGTCTGCAGCTGGAAGGCCGGCTCGACGAGTACTGGAGTCGCGGTGCCAACCGCTTATAGAGGAGGGGAAAAAAGATGAAGAAATGGGTTTCCCTGGCCGTTGCGTCCGCAACCGCTCTGGTTGTCGCTCAATCGGCGACCGCGCATCATGCGCTCGCGGCCAATTACGACACGGACAACATCGGTACGATCGAAGGTGTCGTCGTGGAGGTCTTCTGGTCCAATCCGCACGTGCATTATTATATCGAGGTGGCGAACGCAGAAGGTGTCACGGAGCTATGGGATGTCGAAACATCGAATCTGGCTACCGTGATGCGATCGGGATGGACGAGAGAAACAGTTGAAGTCGGTGATCGAATTCGCATCTCCGGGCAGCTCGGGCGTAACGGGATACATCGGCTGGCGCTCGACCGCGAGTCGCTCGAAGTGCTGTAGCCGGGGAGCTTGAAAATGAACGATTTCGGAAATAAGCGTGCAAGTGTCGCCGGCGCCGTAGTTGCGGTGATGCTGGCTTTTCATTGCTTGCCGTCGGTATCGCAGGAACAAGCGAGGCCCGACCTCAACGGTATCTGGAACGGTACGGTGACGTCGACTCAGCATCCGCTCTGGACCGTGGAGGAATTATTCCAGTGCAACTGTACGCCGGAGGCTTACGAGTATCTCAATGAGCTGCTCTACAATCCGGCTTACGATCACATGTCTGCCGAAGACATTATCGACGAGGTTGCGCGCTTCAATAGCGAACAGATCGCCTCGCTCTTTACCGATGAGGCGCGCGCATACGCCGAGGCTTTCGATCATGCGAACGATCCCGCCATTCAATGCGAATATTTCGGTGCGTTTCGCACGATCATGCATAACGATCCGATACTGATCGAGCAGACCGACGACCGAATCACGATCTATCCGGAGGACATGGCATCGGACCGTGTCATCTACATGGACGAGCGTCCTCATCCGGACGATATCCTGTCGCCGCTCGGGCACTCGATCGGTTGGTACGAGGGCAATACGCTCGTTATCGAGACCGTCGGTGTGAGCGCGGCGATCGCTGACGACAACCTTTCCATTCACAACACCGACGGGGCGAGAAGCATCGAGCGGTACACGATCAGTGATGACGGTACCCATCTCGTCATGGATTTCACGATTTTCGATCCGAATACATTTATCGAACCGCTGACGCTGAGGCGTACGCGGATATTCACGCCCGACTGGACCATTGAAGATGCGCCCTGCGAGTCGATCTCCGGGCAACGTTAAAGGAGGTAGAGCGATGACCATCAGAACAGTCTTGTACTTCGCGATTCCGGCTCTCGCTGCGGGCGCGACGATCGCGCATCACAATCCCAACGCGCATTACATCGTCGGCCAAAGCATCGAGATCGATGGTGTCGTAACGGAGTTTCGCGGCGTCAATCCGCACTCGCGAATCTATTTCGAGTCCACGAACGACGCAGGGGAGACCGAGGAGTGGATGGCCGAAGGCGACAGCATTATTAATCTGCGACGCGCCGGCTGGGCCGATGACGAGATTCAGCCGGGTGACCGGATCCATATTCAGGGCCGGCCGTCCCGGCACGGCCGCAACCTCGTCGAGTGGCAGATCATCACGCGCCTGGACGGTGCGGAACTCGGCGGCGGTAACGGCCAGCAGACCGAGCGCTATCGCTATATGGATGAGAGACTCGCCGAGTTTCGGCGCCAGCGCGACGCCGGCGGGCGATGAATGCCGCTTCGCGAGTGCATTCCGGGCGACTTTCACAAGAGACTTCACGTGAGACTGCGTAATGTCGCTTTGGTCGCGTTGTTGCTGGCGTCGCCGGGTTTCGGTCACCATAGCGATGCGGGTCTCGATATGGACTCGACCGTGGTACTGGAGGGCACGGTTCTCGAATACAACTTCCGCAACCCGCACGTCTATATCATCGTCGCAGTGGCAGACGACACGGGCGACACGGTCGAGTGGGAGCTGCAAACGAGCTCAACGATAACGGTCATGCGAATGGGCTGGACACGCGACTCGCTCGCAGCCGGTGACGATGTGACATTCTCCGTGCATGCGGCATTCGATGGTCGACCCTATGGTCTGCTCAATACGATTCAAAAAGCCGATGGCGAAATTCTGGCGACCTCCTTTTACGACACTTCGGGCGAGCCGCGAATCGAGAGCCCCGTGGCGCTTCAGAGCGCAAGCTCTCTGGAGGGCAAGTGGATCGCGGACGGTGACAAACTCGTCGACTATCCGGGCGGTTTCGACGGATTTTTTCGCGCGCAGCTCACGCTCAACGACAAAGCGCTCGCGGCGCAGGCAGCCTACAACGAGCTCTCCAGCGAAAATCCGAATGCAACATGCGTCGGCCGCCCGACGCCAGCGCTCATCGTCAATACGCTGCTTTACCCACTCGAGATCGAGTATCTCGATGATGGCGACATCGTTGCTATTCGCAGCGAATTCTTCGACGAGGAGCGCTTCGTGTACATGGATGGTCGCGACCATCCGTCTGGCAGTGATCGATTCGATCTCGGCCATTCGATTGGTCGTTGGGAGGGTGATGTACTGGTCGTCGATACGCGAAATTTCGCGGATCACCGTTCACCGTATCAAACAGGTGTGCCTTCCGGGGGTGAGAAGCACGTGGTCGAACGCTTCGAGCTCAGCGACGACGGTACGCGAATATTCGTCGAGTTCATGCTGGAGGATCCTGAGTATCTTGTTGGTTCGATGACGCATCGTCGCGAGCTCATTTACGTTCCGGATCACGAGATGGTCGAGTTCGACTGCGATATAGAAGCGACGTCGCGCTTCGTTACGGAGTAGTCGCCGGTCCGTCGAGGGGGGGGGATATGCAACGCAGCCTGGGCCTTACGATCGTGCTTTCGTTGCCGGCAATGGCAACGGCGCATCATTCACGTTCTCATTATCCTGAAGTCATCGAGGAGGTCACTGGCGAACTCGTCGCCGTCCATTGGGTCAATCCGCATGTCGGTTTCGAGATCGACGTTATCGACGACGCCGGCCAGACGGAGCGTTGGCGCATCGAAGGCATATCGAACCTCGGTAACATGCGACGCGGCGGCGTCGGCAGCGAGATCTTTAACATCGGTGAGCAGGTGACCTTTGCGGGGAGCGTATCTGTACGCCGTGAGCGCGACATGCTCGCGTCGAACGTCTTGCTGGAGAACGGCACCGAGGTCGTCCTTGGGCAAAACGAACCATTGCGTTGGACCGCTGGTAACGTGGAGTTGAAGCCGCAACCAACGGGGACCAACTCTATGGTCGATGCGCTCGCCGAGAATCGCGGGCTGTGGCGCGTCTGGAGCAATGTTCCGGATGGCGTCGGGCAGCGTACGGATTTTCGCTTCTCGCAAGCGGCCATCGACGCGCGCGCGGAGTGGAACGAGATAGATAACTACGCCGAGCGCTGCGTTGATGAGGGAATGCCGCGCATCATGCGCAATCCGCATCCGTTCGAGTTCATCGACAACGGCGATGAGATCGAAATCGTTTCCGAGCTCTACGATCTCACTCGCTTCGTACACATGGGTCAGGATGAGCCGCCCGCCGGCACGGAACCGTCCCTGCTCGGCTATTCAGTTGGCCGCTGGGAAGATGAGACGCTCGTGGTTACGACATCGCTCATCAGCTGGCCCTACTTCGACAATATTGGTACGCCACAGTCGGACAACGCCTGGATGGTCGAGGAATTCACGGTCAGCGAAGATCAGGCGCGGCTGGACTACCGCTTCACGTTCAACGATCCGGTTTACTTCGCTGAGCCCGCCGTCTACGAAAGATACTGGCTTGCGCTTGGCGACGAGATCGAAGTCTACGACTGCCAGGTGTTCGGCGAGTCCGTCTCCGGGCTCGAATGAGGCGCTTGCCCGTTCTTGCCAATGCCCGGATCGACGGTTGACGGCTGTCAGGGTCACGCCGCGTAGTCGCTGGCAGCGCTGGGTGCACACGCCCCGGGCGCTGCCGTTTCGAAGGATGCTCTACCAGATCCACTTGTGGGTCGGCATCGGAATCGGCCTCTACATCGTTTTTATCAGCGTAACCGGGAGCGCCGTCGTATTTCGACGCGAATTCGGACGTTGGTTCATCACGGAAGACAACAGCTTTCCCTGGCAGGTCCGGACCATGGAATGGTTCGTGGATCTTCATGACAATCTTCTTGCGGGCGCGCTCGGTCGTGACATCAATGGTGTCTTCGCGATCCTCTGCCTTGTGCTCGTGCTGACGGGCGCGATCATCTGGTGGCCCGGACGAAAACGCTGGCGTCGCAGCATCGTGCCCTCCCGACCGTCGACGACGCACCGATTCTCCTGGCATCTGCACAGCGCGATCGGCTTGTGGGCTTACGTGCTTTTGTTCGGCTGGGCGTTTACCGGAATCTACTTCGCGTTCCCCGAGCCGTTCGAGTGGTTCTTCAATAACTTCGACTCGGACCCTACCGACTTCGAGCGGCCGGGCGAGAGCGTGCTGCTTGCGCTCATCCGCTGGCACTTCGGTCGCTTCGGCGGACTCGAGATCCGGATACTGTGGGTAATACTCGGATTAATTCCGGCCGCACTGTTTATCACGGGCTTTATCGTGTGGTGGAAGCGCGTGGTTAGCGAGCACTGGCGGTAACCGGAACAGGCCGGTTCTGTCTCTCCGCCCGGAATCCATGTATCGTGCCGCCGTGGATACAGTCTCGCTGCCTGATTGGCCTGCAAAGGCCGCCCTGTTTCTCGACGTCGACGGCACACTGCTCGAGTTTGCGGACAAACCGCACCTCGTCGAGCGCCCACCGCGTTTCCTCGCTTTGCTGGAGCGTCTCCACGGCGAAATTCCCGTCGCTTTCATCAGCGGCCGGTCGATCGACGATCTCGATCGAATTCTTGCGCCGCATCGTTTTCCGCTCGCCGGTATCCACGGTGCCGAGAGACGAAATCACGCGGGCGAGCGTTCGCTGGCGGAATCGAATCCCGACGCACTGAAGGACGCGCGAGCGGTCATCGACGCGTTTCATTCGAAGCACGACGGACTCGTTCTCGAAGACAAGGCAGTAGGGTTGGCGCTGCATTTCCGCCTCCGACCCGATCTCGAGGATGACGTTCACGCGCTGGAGCGGCGACTCGACGAGATGCTGCCCTCGGGCTACGGTGTCATGCGCGGCAAGATGCTGATCGAGGTCTACACGAGCAGTGTCGACAAGGGCACCGCGATTCGCGAATTTATGGACGAGGAGCCGTTCGCAGGTGCTACGCCGGTCTTCATCGGTGACGATGTCACCGATGAAGCGGGGTTTGTCGTGGTTAACGAGTTGGGCGGGATCTCCATAAAGGTGAACGACGGTGATACCGTAGCGCAGTCGCGGCTGCCCGACGTCAGTGCGGTCATCGGATGGCTCGAGCAGGTGCTCCCCGGTTAATCAGGAACAGAAAGTGTCAAATCTCGAATTGGGTGTTATAGGCAATTGCCAGATCGCGGTCCTCGTCGATCAGATGGGACGTTATGTCTGGGGTTCGTTCCCGCGTATGGACAGCGATCCGTTCTTTTGCACGCTACTGGATCCGAAACAGCAGGACGGTCCTATCGGCTGCTTCGAGATCGAACTCCTGAATTTCGAATCCGCCGAACAGCGTTACGTCGAGAATACCGCAATACTCGAGACTATCTTGCGTGACGATCGCGGCGGTGTACTGAAGATCGTCGATTTCGCGCCGCGCTATAACCTGTTCGGGCGCAGCTTCCACCCGATCATGACGATACGAAACATCATTCCGGCTGCGGGAAGTCCCGTGGTCCGCATCAAGCTGCGCCCGGCCGCGAATTATGGTTCCCGCCCCACGACCCAAACCTACGGCAGTAACCACGTTCGCTTCGAGAACGGCGATTACACACTGCGATTAACTACCAACGTACCAATCTCGACGGTCCTCGACGGCAGCTCGTTCATCGTCGAGCATTCGATGGCGCTGATACTCGGTCCGGACGAGTCGGTGCCCGACGACCCCGTCAAAACCTGTCGCGAGATGTATGGCGAGACTAAGAATTACTGGCAAGGGTGGAGTCGCGCATTGTCGATTCCGTTCGAATGGCAGCGTGAAGTCATACGGGCGGCTATTACGCTAAAGCTCTGCACCTTCGAAGACACGGGGGCGGTCCTCGCAGCGCACACGACGTCGGTGCCCGAAGCGGCGAACAGCGGGCGCAACTGGGATTATCGATACTGCTGGCTTCGCGACAGCTATTACACGGTGCAGGCACTGAACCGGCTCGGTGCTACGCGAACGATGAAAGAGTTCCTCCGCTACCTGTTCAATCTCATCGCCGAGTTCGACAATGACGAGGAGCAGTTGCAGCCCGTCTACGGGATCTCGGGCCTTGCCGAGCTGACCGAGTCCCAGGTAGACAGTCTTGCGGGATACCGCGGCATGGGTCCGGTTCGCATCGGCAACGATGCCTATCGCCAGGTGCAGAACGACGTCTATGGTGCAGTCGTTCTCGCGTCGACGCAGAGCTTTTTCGACAAGCGCCTGGTGGAGTACGGCAGCGCAGAGGAATTTTCGCGACTGGAAAAACTCGGCGAGCAGGCAGCGCAACTTTATGACCAGCCTGATGCGGGTATCTGGGAGTTCCGAGGTCGCGAGGCAGTCCACACCTATTCGAGCATCATGTGCTGGGCCGCCTGCGACCGGCTGGCACGAATTGCGACGGAGCTCGGGATTGACGCTCGTGCCGACCACTGGTCGGGTACCGCGAACCGTATTCGGGAAACGATAATAGAGAGAGCATGGAGCGAAGACCGCAAATGCTTCGTTTCGAGCTTCGGCGGCAACGATCTCGATGCGAGCCTGCTCATTATGACTGACGTCGGTTTCATCGGTCCGCAGGATCCGCGTTTCCTCGCGACGCTCGACGCGATAGAAAAGGAGCTGAAACAGGGCCCTTATATGTTCCGCTACAACAATGCGGACGATTTCGGATTGCCGGAGACCGCATTCAACGTCTGCACATTCTGGTACATCAACGCGCTGGCGGCTGTTGGACGGCGCGAAGAGGCAAGAGAGCTTTTCGAGAATATGCTCGCTCGACGCAATTCCCTCGGGCTTCTGTCGGAAGATCTCGATCCGAAGACTGGTGAACTCTGGGGCAATTTCCCACAAACCTACAGCATGGTGGGTATTATCATGGGCGCTATGCGTCTAAGTAGATCCTGGGAGGAGGCTTTGTGAGCCGAATTGTCGCGATATCGAACCGCGTCGCGATACCAACCAGTGGAAAGTCGGCCGGAGGATTGGCCGTGGGCGTGCTCGCTGCGCTCAAAGAACGCGGCGGCGTATGGTTCGGATGGAGCGGCAAGACAACCGGAAGTGAGCCTCGAGACCCGGAAGTAAAGACGATCGATAACATCGACTTCGTCACGATAGATCTGAACCGTCAAGACTTCGCGGGCTACTACAACGGCTTCAGTAACAACTCGCTATGGCCGTTGTTACATTTTATGGTGGGCTACTTTACGTTTAGCAGGTCGCACTATCAGGCCTACCGACGCGTTAACGAGTTCTTCGCGCGCAAGCTGATGTCGGTGATTCAGCCCGACGATCTGATCTGGGTGCACGACTATCACCTGTTTCCATTGGGTGCGGAGCTGCGGCGAGCCGGGGTGGATCAGCCGATCGGCTTCTTCTTGCACGTGCCCTTCCCTAGTTTCGATGTGTTGCGTGTCCTGCCTGGTTATCGAGCTGTATTGAGTGAGCTGGCAGCCTACGACGTGGTTGGCTTCCAGACCGCGCGGGATCTGTGGGCGTTCCATGACTGTGTGACTCAGCCGGAGATCGGCGGAGGAATCGCGAAGGATGGTCGAGTAACTGCATTCGGCAGGACGTTTCAGGCCAAGGTTTTTCCGATTGGTATCGACGTCGACGATTGCGCATCTGCGGCCGAGAAATTCTCTAACAACACACAACTGCACCAGCTCGCGAGCAGTCTCGAGGACAGGAAGCTGATTGTCGGAATCGATCGTCTGGATTACAGCAAGGGTCTGGCCTTACGATTCCGCGGATTCGAATCGCTACTCGAAAACTATCCGTCCACGCGCGGCAAAGTCACCTATATGCAGATTGCCCCGCCAACGCGCGCGGGCGTTCGTACCTATGACGACATACGAGAAGGCCTGGAAAGGACGGCCGGCAACATCAACGGGCGCTTCGCGGAGATGGATTGGGTCCCGATCCGCTATCTGAACCGAGGCTATCGGCGGGAACTGGTCATGGCGATTCTGAGGCTGGCGTCTGTCGGGCTTGTGACACCGATTCGCGACGGCATGAACCTGGTGGCGAAAGAATTCGTCGCAAGCCAGGATCCCGAAGATCCGGGGATGCTCGTATTGTCGACCCTGGCTGGTGCTGCGTACGAGCTTCAGGACGCCGTTCTCGTCAACCCGTACGATCGACAGAGTGTCGCTGACGGTCTGCAGATTGCCATCGAGATGCCGCTCGATGAACGGCAAGAGCGCCATCGTTCAATGATGGAGATATTGCGGCGTAACGACATTCATGCCTGGAGCCGGGGTTTTGTCGAGGCGCTTCAAACCGACCCTCTCACCGCGAGCGGCTCATTGGCCATTCCAAATCCTCATACGCTGGTATCCGGGATCGACGACTAGCCGCTGCGGAAAGATTTTTTATCTTCCGCTGATAGACGAATCATCGTTACGCCGATATTCTGTCAACTAACTCGGATCTGAGGCGTTGTATGTCCTGAACGATGGAGGGCATAGCCATGGATCCAAGGCAGAATTTGCTACCCCGCTTCTTTGCGATGATGCTGGCCGGCGCAACACTGAGTGCCTGTTCGACCACGGCGGAGCGCGATGCGGAGACCGCCGCCGCCACCACGACCGCCGCGCCGGTCGATTTAAGCGGCGAGTGGATCATCAATTACCCCTTGAGTGACGATCCGAGCGAAGTGCTCGGCGACGGGACGTCGGCTTCCGAATCGGGTTTCGGATTGCTCAAGAGTATCGGCTACAGCATTGGGGTTTACGGTATCTCAGTCGGCGACATTGCCGACATGCTGCCCCGCCGGGAGAGGGAAGAGCCCGTCATACCGCACGAAATCACCGATGCCATGGATGAACTCAGCGTGGTTCAGGACGAGGCCACGATCGAGATCACCTATGACCAGGTATCGACCGTGGTCTACAGGAATGGCGAAACGCCGAGTGACGCGGATTCTTACGAATCGGCCATCTGGCAGGAAGGCGCGTTCGTTGTGCGTCGCGAGCCCACGGACGGTCTCGCGATTGGCGAGACTTTTCTGCTCGCGCCTGACGGTAAGCAGTTGATCTGGATAGTAACTTTCGAGCTGCCGAACGGTGATGATCTCGAGATCACGCGAATCTACGACCGTCGTATCGAGCCACCGCCGAGTCCCGCGAACAGCGCCGGCTTCGTCGCCGCCAGGGGACCATAACCCGCTCGCGTCGTTACCCGGGTCGCCAGCAGCATACGCCTCCTGCGGCCAAGCCTCTTTTCGCGCCGATGGCGCCCGAACCCGGCGTTTTTGCGGCGCAACAAACTGTGACGGGAGACCGGTTTTTATCGCCTGACACTTGCTAACCTATTGATCGTTAAGCGTATTGGGTCTTGGGGAGTTCGCGCAGTCTTGCGATGAAGCGATGAGGGTTCTCTTGATTGAGGACGACAATGACGACGCCACATTTCTGCAGGCGTCTTTACGTCGTCAAGGCGCGCAATCGGTCGATCTGGTCCGGGTCGAATCGATGGCGGATGCTATTGTCAATCTCCGTCAGAATCCGTTCGATATCGTTCTGCTTGACCTGAATCTCCCGGACTCAACGGGGCACGACTCCGTCCATCGCGTCCAGAGCACCGACCCGTCCGTTCCCATCATCGTGTTGAGCGGTGACGAGAACGAAGAATTCGCCATCGAGATCCTGAACCGGGGCGTGCAGGACTATCTCGTTAAGTGGGAAGGGGACGGGCGCACGATTCTACGTTCCATCCGTTACGCAGTAGAGCGAAAACGAGGCGAAGAACGCCTCAGCTTCCTTGCCCAATACGATTCGTTGACCGAAATACCGAATCGGCGGCACTTCACCGACCAACTCGAGCGCGCCACCACGCGGGCACGTCGCAGCAACAAGAGAATCGGTGTTCTTTTCCTCGACCTCGATCGTTTCAAGGCGGTCAACGATACGCTCGGGCACCAATCAGGCGACGAACTGCTCAGCATGGTCGTCGAGCGATTGAAGACCTGCGTGAGAAGCGGCGATTTGCTGGCCCGTCTCGGCGGCGACGAATTCGCGGTCATGCTGGAAGATGTCGATGGGCCACTCTCAATCGAAGCGGCGGCGAAAAACATCCTCACCGCTTTCGAGAAACCGTTCCAGGTCGGGCCGCGGCAAGTCTCGACGACCACGAGCATCGGGATCACCGTGTTTCCGAACGACACCGGCGATCCGATGGCGTTGCTGAACAACGCAGACCTGGCGATGTATCAGGCCAAGGAAGACGGCCGTAACAATTTCAAGTTCTTCGAGCAGCGTATGCATGAGGAGATCCTGGCATATCACCAGATCGAGACTGATCTCGGAAAAGCACTCGCGCGCGACGAATTTACTCTGGTCTATCAGCCGCAGATCGGGTTGGCGGACAACAAGATTCATGCTCTGGAAGCGTTGCTGCGCTGGAATCACCCTGAACGCGGTCTGGTCCTGCCCGGCGAGTTCATCTCCGTTGCCGAAGAGAGCGGGCATATCGTACCGATGGGTATGTGGGTGCTGGAGCGGGTCTGCAAGCAGCTCAAGGATTGGGAGCGTCGCGCAATGCCGCTGCTTCGAGTCGCCGTCAACGTCGCGCCGGCGAGTCTCGATCAGCCGGATTTCCATCGCAACGTCGAGGCGATAATCGGTCGCTACGGCGTCGATCCTCAGCTCATTGATCTCGAACTCACCGAAGGTACCTTGATGCGCAATTCCGACGCGATTCAGGAAACGCTGCGCTATCTGAAAATGATCGGCGTACGGATTTCAGTCGACGACTTCGGTACCGGACATTCCTGCCTTAATTATCTTCGCCAGTTTCCGATCGATGTTCTGAAGATCGATCGTAGTTTCGTCATGGATCTCGGGCGTAATGAGCACGGAACAGCGATCTGCGGGCTGGTCCTCTCAATCGCCCGCAGCCTGAGCCTCGAGGTTGTCGCCGAGGGTGTAGAGAACGAAACGCAACTCGCATTCCTGGCCAAGCACAACTGCGACTACGTGCAAGGTCAGCATTTCAGCATGCCGGTAAAACCCGAGGAGCTGCCCGACCTTTACCGCATTCGGGGCACGACCAATGACCGCGGACACCTTAGCGAGAGCGAAGTCGTTAAGGCCTTATCGATCTGATCGGCTGCCAGGTCGATGAACTATACGAAACGGTGACGAGGCCACGGAGGCGATATCATGCCGACGAATCGGGAAGTAGGCATCCTGCTTGTCGAAAGCGACGAAAGCGACGTCAAAGCCGTGCAAAAGGCCTTCAGGAAACTCAAGCGAGTAAACCCGGTGACTGTCGCAAAGGATGGTATTGAGGGTTGGGCTGCGCTACAAGGCATGAAGCGGCCGTTCCTGATTCTTCTCGATGTCAGCCTGCCGCGAATGGATGGTCTCGAACTGCTGCGAATGATCCGCCATGACGAGAAACTCCACGATACGATCGTCTTCGTGCTCACAAACTCGACCAACGAAAAAGACAAAATTGAAGCCTATAATCTCAACGTTGCCGGCTACATGCGGAAGTCGGAGACGGGAACGAGCTTCATTCGCGCGATCGAGATGGTCGAGCAGTACCGGAAAGTTATCGAATTTCCCGACGACAATTAGGCGTCGTTTTCTTTTCGGATCGGCATCTCGGATAATCGGTCACGTCTAATTCTCCGGGCGGCCAAAATGCCGCTTTATGCATGTTTGGTTTGCCGCTAAGTACGACGCTGCTCGTATTCGGGTTCCCGGTTATCTGGATCGTATACACGATCGGCTTCCTCTATGTCTCGCGTGACTGGGTCGACAGCGACGACAGTCAGGACGGTAGCGCGTGAATACGACCGCCGTTCTCTTTCTTGGCATCTATTTCTCGATTGTGCTCGGGATCGGCATCTGGTCGATGCGCATCGGCGCCGGCAAGGACCTCGAGGGGTATCTGCTCGGCGGTCGCCGCGTTGGCCCTCTGGTTACTGCGTTGACGTTGCAGAGCACGTCGATGAGCGGCTACATGTTTCTGGGCGCTGGAGCGCTCGGCTTCGCAGAGGGTTACTGGGCGCTTTGGTATGCAGCCGGTGACATCGGTGGCGGCGTATTGAATCTGTCCGTGATTGGGCGACGAATGCGCAAGTTTTCGCAGCTGCTGACTTCACTGACGTCAATCGAATACCTGGAGAAGCGCTACCCATCCGCGGCCGTTCGGGCAATCGCGGGCACGCTGACGGTGTTTCTTCTCGGCTGCTACGTCCTCGCTCAGTTCATCGCCGGCGGGAAAGGACTCGAGCTCGTTACAGGCGTGCCCTACTGGCTCGCGCTGCTGATTGCGGTCAGCATTATCCTGCTCTACACGCTGCTGGGCGGTTATCTCGCCGTCGCCTATACGGATGCGCTACAGAGTGTGGTGATGCTGATCGGGATTGGCTGGATTCTTATCGCGGCCCTGATCGAACTCGGTGGATTGACGGCGGCGAACGAATCGATTCGCAGCATCGATTCCACGCTGTTGTCCGTCTGGGGCCGGGGGCTCGGCTATGAAGGTGAGTGGGGTATCGTGCTGGGCGCGGTGCTGATTTTCTCGGTCGGCTACATGGGCTGGCCGCATGTCGTCACGAGACATCTCGCGATGCGGCGTCCCGCGACGGCGCGACAGGCCGGCGCCTATGCGACGGGATGGAACCTGCTGTTCGTCTCGACTCCTTATATTCTCGGAATTCTCGCGATCGTCATTCTCCCGGATCTGGACGATCCCGAGCTTGCGATCATGCGGCTGGCGGAGAATCTGCTGCCTGCCGCCGTGACGGGCGTTGTCATGGCTGCCATCATGGCTGCGATCATGTCGACTGCGGACTCGCTGCTCCTGCAGACCGGCACGGTCGCATCACGCGACCTCTACCAGCGGTTCCTGAATCCCGGCGCAACCGAGCGGCAAATGGTGCGGGTGTCTCGCATCCTCGTGCTCGCAATTGGCGTCATCGGTTATTACATTGCACTTAGCGAGCCTCCGACTGTCTTTAGTATCGTGGTATTTGCAACTTCTGTTCTCGGTAGTGCGTTTCTGCCCGCCTATGTATGCGCCGTCTGGTGGCGAAAAGCGAACACGCCGGGGGCTCTCGGATCGATGATCGCGGGCGCGTCCATCGCGTTCGCCTGGGAGCCGCTCGCGCTCGTCGAGTCGACAGGATGGCACCCGATGCTTGCAGGTGTATTCGGGTCTACTATCGTCATGATCGTCGTCAGCCTCGCTACCCAGGAGCGCTCGCCCGTGCCCGCCGAAATTCTTGCGGCGATGGACGAAGCGGCACGCGTGCGATAGCGAATGGTGAGCCTGCATAGTTCGGCGAGCGTCGTAGACGAGGAGCGTGCCATGGACGGCCTAAAGCGACGAGGACACGATTCGAGCCGAGACACGGACGTCGAGGCGAGATTAAGCGGAGTCGAACTATGCAGGCTCGCTATTTGCGTCCTGATGATTACTGCGCCGTTAGCACATGCGCAGCCGTTTACGTTCGACAGCTCAATTCGTACGCGCTATGAGTCGAGACAGGATTTCGATTTCTCGGGCGGCGATCAGACGTACCTCTTGACCCAGGTACGGCTCGACTTCGGCTATCGCCTGAGCGAGCAATCGAACGTCTTCGTCCAGCTGCAGGACGCGCGCGTTTTCGGCGAAAGCCGGACCGCTTCTCCGCCGGTCAACGACTCGGCCGTTCCCAACATCTTCGTCGACAAGCTCGATTTTCATCAGGCCTTCTTCGAGCATGACTTCGGTTCGGTGTCGTTGCGCGCCGGAAGGCAGAAGTTCGACCTGGCGGATTACCGGCTCGTAGGTGCCCGGGAGTGGGTCAATACGGCGCGTGTTTTCGATGGCATCCGGTTCACGATCGATGCCGGCGAGTCGCGCGAAATCGACGTGTTCTTCAGTCGTCCTGTAGCCGTCGATCCGGATAGTCTGAACGACCAGGCGAGGATCGGCGATCGCTACGCCGACAGCGATTTTCATGGCGTTATGGTCGGCGAAGGCCGCGGGACAGATCGACAACTCGAATACTGGTATCTCTATCGCGGTAATGGCGATTTCGGCGACCGGGTAAGCACGATCGGTGCGCGAGCTGTCCGGCAACGAACGCCGTGGCGTTTCGAGCTACAGGGGTCGTTTCAGTTCGGCGACTTCGATGGACTCGATCACAGCGCAGCGATGCTGCATGCCAGCGTCACGCGTGAGCTCGCCACGGGAAACTGGATTGCTTCTTATAGCTACGGTAGCGGCGATGGCGACCCCAACGACGGCGATCACGGGACATTCGACATTCTCTACCCCCGAATGCACCCGTTCTACGGTGATATGGATCTGTTCGCATTGCAGAATCTTCATGATATCGAGGTGGCCTACTCGCGGCCGCTCACCGACCGGTTCAGCGTGCGCGCTTCCGTCCATGGTTTCTGGCTCGACGAGGCGGAGAGCGACGCCTGGTACAACGCCGGTCGCGCGCCCACAAGGCGCGCGGTCGGCAGTGCCGACAGCTACGTCGGCAGCGAACTCGATCTGACGGCGACGTTCGCGATGGTCCCGGGAAAACTCACGCTGGTTGCGGGCCTCAGCCGTTTCTTCGGCGGCGGTTACCTCAACGACACCGGCGCCGGCGGCGACGCGGACTTCTTTTTTCTGCAGCTCAGCTACAGCCCTTAGCGCCGTTATCCGCACCGTGTCACAGATTAAACTTTCTTTAAGACGGAACGTTTCCATCTCAAGGTAATCTCTGATTAAATCTCGCCTCGGCGGCGAGCCCCGTCTGCGTGGGACGACAATGACGGCAAGGGCGCAATAGCCGCCCGCCGAGATCGGAGATACTCCGATCGGGAGCTCATTCAGGGCGAACCCGTCGTGTTCGACGGGCCGGCACGACCTCATACGGCCTCTGAAACCGGATGTAGCAATACTGTGGCTGAGCAGACAGATAATGTGAAGAAACAGCTCTCCCGCGCCATCGGGCTTGGCGTCGCGTTGTGTTGTGGAATAGCAGCCGCTCAGTCGCCGCTGAGTCCTGATCTCGTCCAGCGAAAGATCAGCGAAATCGCCCGGACCTCGACACCACCGGTGCTCGACGGCGTTCTCGACGACGCGGCCTGGGCTCAGGCGACGGTCATCGAGGACCTGCACCAGTACGATCCCGTCGATCACGGCGAGCCGACTGAAGAATCGACTTTCTATTTGCTCTTCGATGACGAGAACATCTATATCGGCGCCCGTCTTCTCGATAGCAATATCGAGCAAATCGATGCGCGGCAGCTGATCCAGGATCAATCGGTCGGCGTCGACGACCGCATCGAGATCGTCATCGACCCGTTCAACAACATGCGCACCGGGTACAAGTTTCAGATCAATCCAAACGGAATCCGCCGCGACGGAATTTACGAAGGTCCGACGAATGTCAATGAAGACTGGGACGGTATCTGGGCGGCCGAAGCGAAAATCGACGACGAGGGTTGGAGCGGTGAGATCGCGATACCGTTCAAGACCCTGAACTTCGATCCGGGTAATCCGGACTGGGGCTTCACGGTGGGCCGCGTTATTCCCCGGCGCAACGAGAAGATCGCCTGGACCTCATTCAATCGCGACATCAACCCGAGTGCGGCAGGTATCCTGACCGGGTTCTGGGATTTGCAGCAGGGTCTCGGACTCGACGTCGTGCCCTCTTTGGTGGTTGGAAGCAACCGGGACCATGTGACATCCGTCGACGATTCGTTTTCGGAGCCCTCGCTCGATGCTCGCTATAACTTCACGCCATCGTTGACGGGCGTACTGACGCTCAACACCGATTTCTCAGCGACGGAAGTCGACGATCGTCAGGTCAATCTGTCGCGTTTCTCGAACTTCTTTCCCGAAAAGCGTGTCTTTTTCCTACAGGATGCGGACATCTTCGGCTTCGGGCTCAAGGGAACGGATAACAATAACCGTAACGGTATGCCGTTCTTCTCGCGGCGTATCGGCCTCAGCGATCGCGGGCAGCCCGTCGATCTGGAGACTGGCGTCAAGGTCACTGGCAGGGCCGGGCGTTTCAATATCGGCGTATTGGGTGTTGCGCAGGGCGGTTTCGAAGGAAGGAACGGGCCTGTCGATCCGTCCGATCTCTTCGTCGGCCGAATCTCCGCTAACGTGCTCGCAGAATCCAGTGTCGGCATGATCGTGACCGACGGCGATCCGCGCTCGAATGTGGGCAATTCGCTCGCCGGTGCGGATTTTCGTTATCGAAACTCGCGACTCCCGTCAGGCCGAATCATCGAAGGAGCGCTGTGGTTTCAGCAGTCCGACACGGAAGGCGTCGACAGTGACCAGTCCGCCTGGGGATTCCGCTTCGCGACGCCTTCGCAGGACGGTTTCTACGGGACCGCGGAATATGAGGTCTTCGAGGCCAACTTCAATCCTGCGCTGGGTTTCCTGAACCGCGAGAACGTCGAGCGAAAACGCATCTGGGGTGGTTACCGCTGGCGGCCGATGGGACATCCCTGGATGCGAACCTACCAGACGTTCGTGTCGTTTCAGGATTTCACGGACAATACGACCGGTGACGTGCAGACGCAGAACGTATTCATCAGGCCATTTCGCGTGCAGAATCATCGCGGCGACCAGTACGGATTCCTGTTCAGGCACGAACGCGAAGTATTAACTCAGCCGTTCGAGATTTCGGATGGGGTGGTGATCGCGCCCGGCGACTATTCGTTCAGCGGTTATCGCGCAGAGCTGGAGCTCTCGGGCGAACGCGTCTTCGCTCCGACCATCGAAATCACGAAAGGCGAGTTCTACGACGGTGACTGGGTTCAGATCGAGAGTTCGTTCGACTGGCGCCCGAGCAGTCGCTGGTTCCTGGGCCTCGGCTATCAATACACGGATGCGGAGTTGCCAGCGGGTGACTTCACGACGCGGTTGATTCAGTTTCGCGCGAACCTGGCGTTCAACGCGCGCTGGTCCTGGGTGAATCTGATCCAGTACGACAATGTGTCGGGTACTGCGGGAATAAATAGCCGGCTTCGATGGAACCCCAGGGCCGGTGAGAACCTCTATATAGTGATGAACCATGAATCCGAGGCGATGGCCGCGTTTTCCGGACTGGATTCCCGCGCGTCCCAGTTCTCGGTCAAGTACAGTAAGACGTTCCGATTCTAGAGGCGCCGCGCGCAAGAGCTTGCGCCGACTCGCCGCAGGCGTCAGGATGTTTCTCCAATGGCCCGGATCGACCCAAAACTACAGGGGATATTAGAAAGATGAAAAAAGGATTAATCAGTCTGTTTTGCTCCTTCGTGCTGGCTTTGCCGGCCATCGCTGCGCTGCAGGAAGGCGACGCCGCTCCAGACTTCAATCTGCGAGCTTCCCTCGGAGGCGAGGAATTCGATTTCTCGCTGGCGGATGCGCGCGCGGAAGGTCCCGTCGTCGTCTACTTCTTTCCGTCCGCGTTCACTCGTGGCTGCAATATTCAGGCGCATGAGTTTGCCGAGAATATGGAATCGTTCGAAGCCGCAGGCGCGAGCGTGATCGGCGTATCGCTCGATAGCATCGAGCGCCTCAATGCGTTCGCATCCGATCCGGCGTACTGTGCCGGCAAGCTGCCGGTTGCGTCGGATCAGGACGGCGCGATCGCGCGTTCGTTCGACCTCGATGTGCGCCCGGAGCGAGATGGCGCTGTCGATACCCGCGGCGTTGCGATCGATCATGGTTTCGCCGAGCGCGTGACTTTTATCGTTCTTCCGGACGGCACGATCGCCCGGACGATCGGCGAGCTGACCCCGGCGGAAAACGTGCTGGCCTCTCTGGATACCGTTCAGACGCTGACGCAATAGCGCGCGACGAATTCCCCGCTTAAATCAATCGGATCAGGCCCGCAGACGCGGTTCTGTCGGCCTGATCCGTGAGCGGTCTCCGGCCCGTTTCGGGCCGGGTTCGAAGCGGGATTGGCCCCGGTTTCTGCGTATACCCGCGCCAATCTTGCGGTGATTTAATCTGCTTCGCGCGCGTTCGGCACGCGAAATTCCGTATGATCGCCGTGGCTAAACAGGGCTTGGAATGAAAAGAGCAGGCATTATTGCGTTCGTCGCCGTCACGTTCTGCGCGACCGTCAACGCGCAGTCATCCGGTGGTGTTTCTATACCGGTCGTCGACCGCCCGCCGGAACTGGCCGATTTCGAGAATATGGAGCCGTCGCCCGCGATCCGCGACAGCATGGCGTTAGTGTCCGATTTCGTGCAGCGACTCCCGGACGCGGGTGATGCTGCTTCTGAACGCACGGACGTGTATCTCGGTTACGACGAGCGCAATCTCTACGCGGTCTTTCTGGCGTTCGATTCCCAACCCGAGCTTATTCGCGCCAACCTGTCGCCGCGCGAGATCATCGAGAACGACGACACCGTCGGATTATTGATCGACACTTTCAACGATCAGCGCACCGCCTACGCTTTCCGCTCGACGCCGCTGGGCGTTCAGTGGGATGCGCGCTGGAACGAAGTCGCGCGTACGCCCGCGTTCGATTCCGCGTACCAGGCCGTCTGGTACACCGATGGCGAAGTCACCGATGCCGGATATGTGGTGCTCATGACGATCCCGATGCGGACACTGCGATTTGCTGAAAGTGACGATCAGGTCTGGCGCGTCATGCTCGAGCGCAAGATCCCGCGGCGTAGTGAAGAGTCCTATTGGCCGGAGTTCTCGATAGCGATCGAAGGGCGACTGAATCAGGCGGCGCCGATGGTTGGCGTTCGGGACGTCTCGCCCGGCCGCAACATCCAAATCGTCCCGTTTATCTTCGCGCGGGACTTCGACGTTCTCGATCCTGAATTCACCGGCGGACCGGCATTCAACGACGACTCTGAAGACGATATTGGGCTGGACGCGAAGTTCGTGTTCCAGGACAGCATGGTGCTCGATCTGACGTTCAATCCGGACTTCAGCCAGGTCGAGTCGGACCAGCCCCAGGTGACGGTGAACGAGCGGTTCGAAGTCCGGTTCCCGGAGTTGCGTCCGTTCTTCATCGAGAACGCCGACTACTTTGCAACGGAATCTCAGCTCGTATTTACAAGGCGGATTGTCGACCCCGAAGCCGGTGCCCGCTTTACCGGCAGAATCGGCGACTGGGGAATCGGCACGATGCTGATGAACGACGAAGCTCCGGGTCAGAGGCTCGATCAGTCGGATCCGCTGTTCGGCGACGCGGCCGATATCTCCGTGTTTCGGGCGTTTCGCGACATCTCGGCGCAATCCCGTGTCGGCATGCTCTATACGGACCGGGAGTTCGGCAACGACAGTAATACGGTCCTCAGTCTCGATGGGCGATTCAAGCTCAATAACAACTGGACGACTCAGGTACAGCTCATCGATACCGAGAAGGTCACCCGGGATGGTCAGCAACTCGACGGTACCCAGCGCAATGTCCGTTTCGACCGCAGCGGCCGCCATGTCGCGGTCCACACCCACGTCATCGATACCAGCGAGGATTTCGTTGCGGATTTAGGCTTCCAGAACCGGAATTACTTTCCGGACACGGACGGGTATCACAACCGCGTCGCCTTGACCTTCTATCCCGAGGATAGCCTGCTCAACAGCTGGGGCCCGGTCTTCTTCTTCAGCCACCTGGACGACCAATCGGGACTGCGGATCTACTCCAACTGGCAGTACGACCAGGTCTGGCGCTGGGACGGTTCGACGCAGCTTACGTTGCGTTATCAGGACGTGCGTGAGCGGCTACGGCCCAAGGATTTCGCAGCGCTGACCGGCAATCGCGACTATGCCTACGATTCCTTTACGGCATCCTTCGAAACAGAGATGTTTTCGCAGCTGGGATTCAACGTCGAATTGGCGACGGGCGAAACCATTAATCTGGTACCTCCTGCCGGCATCGAACCCGAGCTGGCGAATTTCGAGCAGGGAGAGATCGGGGTCTTCTGGCGTCCTATCGATCGCCTGCGCTTCGACGGCACTTATCTGTTCCGCGAGTTGACGGATGCGGTTGGCGGCACGGGCAAGATTTTCGCGAACAAGATCACGCGGCTGAAAGTCAACTACCAGTTCACGAAGGAGCTTTCGCTTCGGTTTATCGCGCAGCACAACGAGACCGACCCGGGTGTTTTGACGCGGCTGGATCTCGACGAAAACCTGAACTGGGACGCACTGGTTCGCTATGTTCTCAATCCCTGGTCATCGCTCTACGTGGGCTATAACCGCAACTCGAGCAACTTCGACCTCATCGATACCGAGTTTGGCACGGAGCTGGTCACGACGACCGGCCTTCGACGCGACGGCGAACAGTTCTTCGTCAAGTTTTCCTATTTGTTCCAGCCGTAAATCGATAACGGCGCGATTCGCGGCTGGTGGTAAATGGCCGGGCCCGGGGTATCCGTTTCACTTAAGCTCGCCTCGACATCCGTGTCTCGGCAGCAGCCGAGGTTACAGGCTATCGAGCCACTCGTCGTCGGAACCGTCGTGAATGTCGTCGAACAGGTAGGCGCCGAGGTAGCGTTCGCCCGTATCCGGCAGCATGACGAGCATGACCGAACCGGGCTCCGCGTTCTCTGCTGCGCGGAATGCAGCGGCGAGTGTCGCGCCGGCCGAGATGCCGACGAAAATGCCTTCCTCCGCAGCGAGCCGTCGTGCCATCGTTTTACCTTCTTCGTCGGAGACGAGCAGCAATTCGTCGTGAAGGTTCGGGTTAAGAACGTCAGGCACGAAGTCCGGCGTCCACCCCTGGATCTTGTGCGGAGTAAACTCGCCACCGCTCACGAGCGGTGCCGCTTCGGGTTCGGATGCGATGATCTTCACATCGGGTCGTGCAAGCTTGAGGACTTCTCCGGCACCCGTTAGCGTGCCGCCCGTTCCCCAGCCCGTGACCCAATAGTCGAGTTGGCGTCCGGCGAAGTCGCTCAGGATCTCGGGTCCGGTCGTCTGTCGATGGTAAGCCGGGTTCGCCGGGTTCTCGAATTGTCGTGCGAGGAACCAGCCATGTTTCTTGGCCAGTTCCTCTGCCTTGCGGACCATGCCTGTGCCACGCTCGGCAGCGGGAGTAAGGATCACTTTACCGCCGAACGCACGCATGATCTTGCGACGTTCGACCGAGAAGCTGTCGGCCATCGTCGCAACGAAGTTGTAACCGCGAGCTGCGGCGACCATCGCAAGTGCGATACCCGTATTGCCCGATGTCGCTTCGACGATCGTTTGGCCCGGCTTTAGCTTGCCGTGCCGTTCCGCGTCGTCGACGATCGCGAATGCAAGACGGTCTTTGACCGATCCTGCAGGATTGAAGGCCTCGATCTTGACGAAGATCTCGATGCCTTTGGGTTTAACGCGGTGAAGTTTGACGACGGGTGTTCTGCCAATCGTGTCAAGAATGCTTTCGTAGATCATGATCCGCTCTCTTAATTATTGGTGTTGGGGCGGTAACCGGCTAGCTGACGCGAGCCACGCTCGATTTACTGCTGCCGTTATAGCGAACAAGAGTCTCCGGGGCAAACCAGGAATAACGCTCGGCCAGTGCTGTCGACTTGCCAACGAGCAGAAGAGCAGGCGGGCGCACGTTTTCGTGTCTTGCAGCGTCGGCGAGTTGGCCGAGTACCGTACTGACGACGCGCTGTTTCTCCGTCGTTCCTCTTTCGATTACCGCGACGGGGATTTCGGGGTTCGTGCCGCTCGCGATCAGCCGTTCGGCGATCGCGCCGAATTGCGCGACGCCCATGTAGAGCGCGAGCGTCTGGTCGTCGCGCAAGGGGCCTACCTCGAAGTCCGCCGAATCCTCTACGTGCCCGGTCGTAAGAATCACGGACCGCGCGACACCGCGAAGCGTGAGCGGGATGCCCGCGTAAGCTGCGCAACCGGACACGGCGGACACGCCCGGAACGACCTGGAACGGCAGGCCTGCCGACACGAGCGCTTCGATCTCTTCTCCGGCGCGGCCGAAGATCATCGGATCGCCGCCTTTCAGACGGCAGACGCGTTTGCCATTGCCAACGCGTTGCACCAGCAGGCGATTGATCTGTTCCTGGGTAATCGACGGCTGGCCCGGCTGCTTGCCGACCGAGATCAATTCGGCGTCACGGCGTGCGAAGTCGAGCACGTCGACGCCGACGAGCCGGTCGTAAAGAACGACGTCCGCCTGCGCCAGCAGCTGGCGTCCGCGCAGCGTAATAAGGTCGGCCGCACCGGGGCCGGCACCGACCAGATACGCTTCGCCCTGAGTTCGTTCGACGTCATTGTGCCAGTCGGCGAGCGCCTGCTCGATCGTTGCATCCGCTTGAGCGTCGCGCCCGGCGTAGACCTGTTCGGCGGCCGGGCCGTTCAGTGTGCGCTCCCAGAAACGCCGCCGTTCGTCCACGTTGGCGATGGTATCGCCGACGCGCTGCCGCCAGCGACCCGCCAGGTCCGTAAGCCTGCCGAGACGCCCCGGCAGCAGCGATTCGATCACGCCTTTGACCCAGCGCACGAGCACCGGCGAGCGACCGCCGCTCGAGATAGCGACCGTGACCGGAGCGCGCTCGACGATCGCGGGTGTGATGAACGTGCAGAGATCCACCTCGTCGACGACGTTGCAGAAAATCTGTCTCGATTCGGCCGCGGCCGCGACCCGGGCATTGAGCGCATGATCCGATGTCGCGGCAATCACCAGCCAGCGGTGTTCGACATCAGTGTCATCGAACCCGCGTCGTTCGAGTTCGAACGCATTTCCCGCGGCCAGCTGCCCGAGTTCGCGGGTTAGTTCCGGCGCGACGACCGTTAGCCTGGCACCTGCGGCCAGGAGCTCCTTGACCTTGCGCTCGGCGACGTTGCCGCCGCCCACGACGAGGCAGGCGCGGTGATTGAGGTCGACGAATATCGGCAGCTGGTCCATGAGTTGCGCTTGAAGCTCGAGGCGCCGGGGGGAGCGCCACCATAGCGCCGTCCCCTGCGCGGGAACAAGACCGTCTGTTCACGGTCTTATGCCTCAATGCTATAAACCGCAAGGCCTTGAAAATGTGGCTTCTTTGCCGATTTGACAGCCCTTGTAACCGATGGTTATATGGTTTCGACAGTCGGCCGCACCTCTCGGGGAGCGGCGTTTTTGTCTGGTTTACAGGTACCTGAACGCGAAGTTTATGACGCTGAAGCAACTGAAATATCTGATCGGAATCGTCGACAGCGGTCTCAACATCACCTCGGCCGCGGAGCGGCTCTACACGAGCCAGCCCGGTATCAGTAAGCAGCTCAAGCAGCTCGAAGCCGAGCTCGGCATGCAGCTCTTTACCCGCAAGGGCAAAAGCCTCTCGGCGATCACCCCGGCCGGCCGCGAGGTCATCGACCGGGCGCGCAAGATTCTTCGCGAGGTCGACAACATCTCGAGTCTCGCCAGCGATCTGACCGGCGAGCAGGAAGGGCGCCTCTCGATTGCGACAACGCACACGCAGGCCCGTTACGTTCTGCCCGACGTCATTCGCGAGTTCAATGAGCGTTATCCGAAGGTCGATCTCGAGTTGCACCAGGGAACATCGGAGCAAATCGCGGAGCTGGTGAATACGGATCAGGTCGATTTCGCGATCGCTACCGGATCGCAAAAGTTATTCTCGAATCTGACGCTGTTACCGATCTATCACTGGGATCGCATCATGCTGGTGCCGAACGATCATCCGCTGGCACGCGAGAAGAATCCCGTAGATCTGAAAATGCTGTCGGCTTACCCGCTCGTAACCTATGTCTTCAGCCTCACCGGTGAGTCCTCGTTCAAGCGCGCTTTTGCCGATGAGGGCCTCGAGCCACGCGTCGTGTTTACGGCACGTGACGCGGATATCATCAAGACCTATGTACGCATGGGTATGGGTGTCGGCGTTATCGCCTCGATGGCTTATGAGTGCAAGGATCAGGAAGATCTGAAAGCCATCGACGCGACAGGGCTGTTTCCGCGTGTCACGACCTGGCTCGGCTTCCCGAAAGACATGGTCTTGCGAAGCTTCATGATCGACTTCATCCACCTGCTGGCGCCGCATTATTCGCGCCGTTTGATCAGCGACGTCGCGAACATGGATACGGACGAGCAGCTCGAGGAGCTGCTCAAGGACGTCAAGCTGCCGGTTCGTGGGGGCTGCGAAGAGGATGAGGCAGCCGCGGCGTAACGTCCGAACCGGCGTGTGGTCGGCGGCCCGGAAAGCGCCGTCTCGAATGCCAGCTCAAACAACGCCCTGTCACGGTCAATCCGGTCGAGCCCGACGCCGCGGTGACCGACGAGGGAGGGTCCGGAGTGTCCGTCGAGCGTCGTAGACGAGGAGCGTGCCATGGACGGCAGTTGAGCGACGAGGACACGATTCGAGGCGAGACACGGACGTCGAGCCGAGATTAAGTGAGACGGACACTCCGGACCCGACCATCAACTGATACGCCGACCGGCCCCTTGGGACTCCGCGTACCGTCCGCTAGAGTTCCGACAGGTCGATCTCGTGTAGTCCGCATTCGCGCTTCAGCCCGTTGAAGCGCGTCAGCTCTTCGTCGCCGACATCCTGCAACGGCCGCGTACTGTGGCGATCGCCGATCGATACATAGCCGTCCTTCCAAAGCGGGTGGTAGGGGAGGTCGTGCGCTCTGAGGTAGCGATGTACATCGCGATCGCTCCAGTCGGCGATGGCGTGCACCTTCCAGCGCTCGCCGGCACGGGCGAGATAAGGGATCTCGGCGCGCGATTCGGTCTGGTTGCGGCGTAATCCTGCGAACCAGGTTCCGGCGTCGAGCTCTCGCAGTGCGCGGCGCATCGGTTCGACCTTATTTTCTTCGTTGTAGGCGTCAATGCCATTGATGCCGTGCTGCCAGCGCTGCCCGAAGCGTGCTTCCTGCCACGCGGGTGAGATACGGCTGCGATAAACCTGAAGATTGAGCTGGAGCCGCTCGGTCAACTCGTCGACGAAGCGGTAGGTTTCGGTAAACAGATACCCGGTGTCGACGAGCACAACCGGAATGTTCGAGGCGACCTGAGTTACGAGGTGCAACGAGACGGCAGCTTGTGCGCCGAAACTCGAGCTCAACACATGATTACCCGGCAAATGCGCCAGCGACCACTCAACCCGCTCGTGCGGGGTAAGGTCCGCGAACACGCGATTGCAATGCGCCAGCGCCGCTTCCCGCGTCGTCGCCTCATCGCAGACGCTCGGTGCCTGGAGGCGGGTGTCGCGGTTGTCCTGGTTGTCGATAACGGCGTTCATCGAGTGCGTGGTTCGTGTTCGGGATGCGATCCCTGCGCAGCGCGCTCCAGTCGGGAGGCATACCCTAGTGGACCGGACTGCCGCCGTGAACGGCCGAGTCGTCATAGCCGTATGCAGCGATGAAATAACTTAGAAGCTGACGGCAGACGCTAATGCCGCGACGAAATTACGTACGACCGTGAAGCTGTTGCCAGGTCCGTCGCGGTCTCGCGACCGGTTCCTTCGGACTCCGCTATAGCGACAGAATTTCGGCGCCGACGCGTTCGCCGGATTCCATCGCGCCTTCCATGCCGCGCGAGACGCGGCCGAGGTGCTCGCCGCAGAAGCGGATCCTGGCGTGCGGATCGCCCATGACGGCCGCGAAGCGCGTGATCTGTCCGGGGCGGAAATAGGCCCAGCCGCCGCGCGCACAGGGGTCCGTGCCCCAGGACTGCATGCCGAGAAACTCGAGCTGGTCTTTGGCGGCCGGGCGCACGGCTTCGATCTCGGCGATGACGCGCTTGCCGGCGCCCGCCGCTCCCAGCGCGTCGAGCACAGCCGCATTGGGTCCCAGTGTCCAGGCCGTGAAACTGGTTACCTCATTCGGATCGTCGCCGTTGCGTGCAGCTGCGACCATGCCGGCGACACCGTCGGTAAAGAGACTCGGTGCATAGCCGTCGGCCTCCCAGAAGTTCGATTTATGACGAAAGTAGACCTGCGTCATCGGCTGTGCCGGCAACGATGAGACGGCTTCAGCCTGCAAGCCTTCGAGCGGCGGATCGATCGCGATGTCGCGAAGCACGCCGAAAGGCAATGAGCAGACGACATGCTGAGCGCGATAGCGCGTTCCATCTTCACAGCGCAAGGTTGCGCCAGCCCCGTCATTCTCGATTGCAGTCACCTGTTTACCGAATTCGACCGGCTTTTCTAGCGCGTCGGCCATCGCCTGCGGGATGCGCGCAACGCCGTTACGTGCCGTATAACCGAGCACGCCTTCGGGCGCGAAGCGTCGTTGCGCGACCGAGAATGCCGCGCGAAAGAACAGCAACAGCGCGGAGACATCGCGCGCATCTTCGCCGAAGCTCACGTTCATTCCGTATGCGAGCTTCACGCCGGCGTCGTCGAAACCGAGCTGCTCCAGCCAATCGCGTACCGATATGTCGTACTGCGCCGCGTCGGGCTCGAGCCATGCTCCCGGTTCGGACAGCGGGTTCTCGCGGACCGTCAGCTGCCGGTGGTAGGCCCACGGCATGATCGGCTTATCGTCGTCGGGGAACCGATTGGCAGGATGATGGGGCCAATCCGCCTGGCGAATGATCTTGCCGTCGAGTACAAGTTCCTGTTCGCGGAAAAACTGCAACATGGGTGTTACGTCGATGAGTTCGACGCCATGGCGCTGCGCGGTGCCGATAATTCGCGTGTAGCCAGCGCCGATGTAGGTGCCTCCGGCTTCCTTGTTGCTACCGAGCTGCTGCATCGAGCGGACGCGGCCGCCGACGCGCTGCTGCGCTTCGATGACCTGCACGTCTGCGCCGCCGGCCTGCAGATCGAGCGCGGCCGCCAGTCCTGCAAGACCCGCGCCGATGACGACGACTTCGTGCTTGCGCACATCGGCCATTCAGGCGTCGTCCGATCCGCACAGTGCGGGCCTGGGCTCGCCGGGACGCCCGGACAGACAGCATCCGCGAGGGCAGACGTCATGGCTCGGACCGAGTCTCCCCAGTGAGCGTTTTTCAGTACCCGGCTGCAGACGCTCCTGGATGAGTTCACGCACCATGCCGATGTAGGCGGGATGCGTGCCGACTGTGTTCGCGCGAACCAATGCCAGGCCAACTTCGTTGGCGGTTTCCTGCGCTTCGACGTCGAGGTCGAGCACGACCTCCATGTGATCGCACACAAAGCCGATCGGCACCATGACCATTGACTTCGAACCGCCTTCGCTCATGCCCCTGATCACGTCATTGATGTCGGGTTCGAGCCACGGCACGCCGTAAGACGCATTGTTACTCTGGTAACAGAGCGACCAGCTGTCGCGGCCCACTTCCCCGGCAACAAGGCGGCAGGCCTCCGCGAGTTGCTCGACGTAGTTCGCGTTTTTGGCCATCGGCACCGGCAGGCTATGCGCCGTGAACATCAGCGGTGCATCGGCGCGCAATTCCTCCGGCAAATCGGCAAGCGCATCGACGACGCGATCGGCCATTGCCGAGATGAAGCCCGGATGGTTATAGCCGAGTCTCAGTTTGTCGATTGCTGGCGGGTTGTCGAGATCGGCACAGGCGTCGTAAAGATCCTCGCGGTATTTCCGGCAGCCGCTGTAAGAACTGAACGTACTGGTCACGTGCGCGAGCGCACGCGAGATGCCCGCGCGCTGCATTTCGGCCAGGGTGTCGGCCAGCATCGGATGCCAGTTACGGTTACCCCAGTAAATCGGCAGATCGATATCGTGGGCCACGAGTTCGGCCTCGAGTGCGTCGATAAACTTGCGCGTTTCGCCGTTGATCGGGCTTACACCACCGAAGCGCTGATAGCGGCGCGCGATACCTTGCTTCGCCTCGGGCTTTACCGGCAGTCCTTTTAGCACGTTGTCGAGAAACGGCATGACGTCGTCCGGGCCCTCCGGTCCGCCGAAGGAGACGATCAGTAATGCGTCGTAAGGTCGCGTGTCGTCGCTCATCTACAGTGCGCTCTGCCAGGCGACCTTGCCGACGAAGAAGGGGCCCAGGCTGTCGAGATATTGCGAGGTCTGCTCCGTCTTGCGCATCTCCTGCACGACGGCCGACAACGGAAACAGATTCGGTCCGAGCAGGCCGATGATGAAGTCATTGTCGTGCTTGTCGAGACCGTGGCATGCAAGTCGCACGTCGGCTGCGAGACCGGCGAAGCCATAGCGTTTCGCCAGCGTGCCATGCTCGCCGAGAATCTGCCGTTGCCTGGCTTCGGGCAGTGTTTGAAACGACTTCGCCCTCTGCAACGGATACCAGACCGCCCATGGGAAGTCGGGATTCAGGGTCTTGAAGCGCGGTTTCTCGAATAGCGTCTCCTCGAGATCGGGTTCGTAGCCGATCGAGTAGGTTCGTCCGAGCATGTCGAATTCCGGCTTGTGCGTGAACGCGGAAAACGGCTCGGCGTTGAACGCGTCGCGCAGACTGCCAACGAAATGATCGGGATCCTCGGCAAGTGCGATAACGCCGATACCACGCGGGTCGTTGGCATCGACGTAGAGCGCTCCTTCGATGCCGGCGCCCGCGAGCGCCTGTGCTGCCGCGGCAGGTTCGGTACAGCCTGTAAATGCGGTGAACTTCATGAACAGGCGTCGATCGAGGGACGTCTGTTTGCCGTCAGCGGTGCCTTTCTCGCTGAGGTCGAGTGCCGGTACGTCGTTCATCTCACGCTCCCGTCCGGGCGGGCCGGCCGCTTGCCTGATCGCCCTCGTTGTGAACCGCTTCGATCATCGCCTCGACGCTCTCGATGGGCGTCTGCGGAAGGATGCCGTGCCCGAGATTAACGATGTGGCCAACCGGATCGACGGTGTCGAGCAGGTTTCGCGTAGCGGTCCGGGTCGTGTCGTAACCGCCAAGCAGGATCGCCGGATCGATATTGCCCTGGACGGCCTTGCGGTCCTGATACTCGTTCTGTATGTCGCCGAGATCTACGCGCCAGTCGCAGGCCAGCACTTCGGCGGGCAGCATCGCGTATGACTCGACGAGATGCGGCGCGTTCTGCACGAACAGGATTCGCGGCACGCCCGCGTTACCGAGTGCTTCGAGTATCGTCTCGAGGTGCGGTCGAATCATGCGATCCCAGTCGGGCAGCGACAGGACGCCGGCCCAGGAGTCGAAAATCTGTACCGCGTCGGCTCCCGCACGCGCCTGATTGATGAGGTAGTGCACCATGAGGTCGGCGAGTTTCGCGAGCAGAGCATCGAGTGCCTCGGGTTGCGTTGCGGCGAACGCACGCAACGTCGGAAAGTCCTTCTTGCCGCGGCCTTCGACGAGGTAGGCCGCCAGCGTCCACGGCGCGCCGCAGAAACCGAGTAGCGCCGTTTCGTCGGGTAGTTCCGCGCGAACCTGTTTCAGCGCCGTCATCACTTCCGGCGCTATCTCGTCGGGATGACAGGAACGCAGCGCATCGACCCCGGCCTGGTCACGGATCGGGTTCTCGACGACGGGGCCGGGATCGAAGTCGAACTCGACACCGATAGCAGGTAACGGACTCATGATGTCGGCGAATACGATCGCGGCATCGAGAGGAAATCGCTTGATCGGCATGAGTGTGACTTCTGTTGACAGGTCCGCGGAGCCTGCAAGTTCCTTGAACGCATATTTTTTTCGCAACTCGCGGTATTCGGGCAGGTATCTTCCGGCCTGGCGCATGATCCACAAAGGACGGCGCGGCGTCGGCTCGCGTGCGATGGTCTGTAGCAGTAAGCGGTTCATTCGGAAGGCGTCTCCGGTTTTCTCGTAAATCGGTACCCCACGCCGCGTACGGTGTGGAAGTGTTCAGGCGCTTCGGGATTGCGTTCGAAGCGGCGGCGCAGGCGCACGATGAAGTTGTCGATCGTCCGTGTGGAAGGAAACACCTCGTAGCCCCAGACTTTGTCGAGAATGTCTTCGCGCGGCACGATCGTGCCTTGTTCCTCGGCCAGGACCTTGAGGATCATCGCTTCCTTATGTGTCAGCGCGTGGTCGACTCCGTCCCAGGCTGTCGCGTGATAGGTCTGGAAGTCGATTTCGTTGCCCGCAAATTTCAGGTTCTCTGCCGCCTCGCTGTACCAGACGCTGCGGCGCAGAATCGCGGCAACACGCAGAAGCAGTTCCTTGAGATGAAATGGCTTCGCCAGGTAGTCGTCGCCGCCGGCCTCGAGCCCGCGGATACGATCCTCGGGGCCGCCTTTGACCGTCAGGAACAGCACCGGCGTCTGCAGCCCGGCCTTGCGGATCTCTTCGCAGACCTCCAGCCCATCGAGCTTGGGCATCATGACATCGAGCAAAATCAGATCGAACGCGCGGTCGCGCGCCAGCGCAAGACCTTGCTCGCCATCGTGCGCGATCTCGGTGTCGTAGCCCTCGGCCTGCAGGTTTTCGCGAATGCCTGCGGCGAGATGCTCCTCGTCGTCGACGACGAGTATCCGTGGCGTTGCCAACTACGCCCCTCCCGGCCAGGACACCGTGACGGTCGCGCCGCGCCCGGGACCATCACTGCTTGCGGTGATCGTCGCATTGGACAGCTCGACGAGACGGCGCACGATGTACAACCCCAGGCCCGTACCGGGTGTCGACCGTCTGAGCTCGTCCCCGAGCCGGTAGAATTTTTCGAAGATGATCGCGGCGTCTTCGGGCGGAAAGCCGAGACCATCGTCGTGGACCGCGAACTCGACGCGATCGCCCAACGCGCGAGCTTCGAGCCGGACGCTTTTTCCATCGCCGGCGATACAGGCTTTGACGGCGTTGTCGAGCAGATTTCTCAATACCGTTTCGATCGTCGTGCGGTCGGCTTTTACGCTCAGGTTTTCCGGCACGTTCAGACTGATTTCGATATCGTAATGTGCGGCACGATCTTCGAGTTCCTTTACGCATGCTGTGGCGAGCGTCGCGAGATCAAGCGTTTCGGGCTCGAGCTCCATGCGCCCTTCCTCGAGACGTGTCGTGTCGAGCAGGTTGTCTACCATCCGCAACAGCCGTTCACCGTCGTCGAGGATCCGCTGCCCGAGTCTCTGCGTATCGGGATCGTTGTCGCGAACGAGCAGCGTCTCCGCGGCGAGACGGATGCTCGCGAGCGGACTCTTGAATTCGTGCGATACGGCGGCCAGGAAGTTTTGCTGACGCGCGCGAAGATCCGCGTCGTGACGGATCGTACGCGTCAGAATCGTCATACCGACGAGCAGTACAACAAGAAAGAAGCCTCCCTCCCAGACGAGCCGGTTGATCCGGGAAGACGTCTGATCGTCGAGAACGGCCAGTACCGCATCGTTTACAAAGGCGGTCCCGAGCTCGGGCGAGATGTCGAGATGCGGCAGAAGGCCTTCGAGAGCATCCGGGTTATCGGAGTAGAACGCAGTAACAGCCGCTGCGTCGGCGTTATAGAGCGAGAGGAGCTGATCCTGTGTCGAACGTGTGAACGTAACGCTCTCGGAGATCCACCAAGCCACCTGTGCGAGTGACAGAATCAGTAGCGCGAGAAACCCGAGCTGCAACGCCTTGGTCGGGTCACGTCTGAGAACCATGAGCCTCTCCCGTTTGACTGGCGATATCGTTGAGCACGTGCCCGAGTGTAGCGGCGAATTGGTCCAGGCTTTCGCGGCTGTGGGCCAGAGAGATGAAACCGACTTCATAAGCCGACGGTGCAAGCGCGATGCCGCGCGCCAACAGGGCATGAAAGATACCGGCATAGGTGTCGCCGGTTTCGGCAGCTATTGCTTCGGCCGTGCGCGGCGCCGTCAGGGTGTGGAGTGCGATCCAGAATATCGAGCCGACTCGCGCGAGCACGGCGTCAACGGGCGCCGCCTCGAGAACCGGGTTCAGCAGTATCTCCAGGTACTGTCCGCGTGCCTCGAGCTGTTGCCAGCCTTCCTCCTCCTCGAGGACCTTGAGCGTCGTCAGACCGGCGGTCATCGCGACCGGGTTACCGGAAAGCGTGCCGGCCTGATAGACGCCGCCCTGCGGCGCGAGCTTGCGCATGATGTCTTTTGACGACGCGAACGCACCCACGGGCATGCCGCCGCCAATGACTTTGCCGAACGTCGCGATGTCCGGCGTAATGCCGTAATGGGCCGCTGCGCCACCGGCACCCAGACGGAACCCCGTGATCACTTCATCGAAAATCAGGAGTGCGCCATGCTTCGAGCAAAGCTCGCGCAGGAGCTCGAGATAGTCGGGCCGCTGAATCAGCAGGCCGTTGTTAGCGGGAACCGGTTCTATGATGACGGCTGCGATACGCGCGCCTTCCGTGCGAAACAGGTCATCGATCGCCTCGTCGTCGTCCAGCGGCAACACGCGTGTCAGATTGGTGAAATTCTCCGGCACGCCGTCGGACGACGGTCGACCGAAAGTCGCGAGTCCCGACCCTGCGGCGACGAGTAGCGAGTCCGAGTGGCCGTGATAACAGCCGGAGAACTTGACGATGAGATCGCGTCCCGTAGCGCCGCGCGCGAGCCGGATCGCGCTCATGACGGCTTCCGTGCCGGACGAGACGAAGCGCACCTGCTCGATGCCGGGGTAAGCTGCGACGACGCGTTCGGCGAGCTCGATCTCCGCGCGGCACGGGGCACCGAAAGAAGTGCCGCGTTTCACGGCTGCACTCACTGCCTTCACGACTTCCGGATGAGCGTGGCCGAGAATCAGCGGTCCCCAGGAGCCGACGAAGTCGAGGTAGGTGCGGCCGTCCTCGTCGGTCACTTCCGCGCCGTTGGCCGAACGAATTACGCGCGGCGTGCCGCCGACCGCACCGAACGCGCGCACCGGCGAGCTGACGCCACCCGGCAGAAGCGTCTGTGCTTTCGCGAACCAGTCTTCCGAACCTTTGGTCACAGCCATTTCCCTTGCAGCGCGTCACGCGCGTGATAGGTAATGATCTGGTCGGCGCCGGCGCGTGCGATCGCGTAGAGATTCTCGCGAACGACTCGCGCCTCGTCGATCCAGCCGTTCGCAGCTGCGGCCTTGACCATCGCGTACTCGCCGGAGACGTTGTATGCCGACAGCGGCAACGTCGTCTCTGCTCTTACGGCCTGGATAACATCGAGGTACGCAAGTGCGGGTTTGACCATCAGCATGTCTGCGCCTTCATCCTCGTCCAGCTCGGCTTCGCGAATCGCCTCGAGAACGTTACGCGCGTCCATCTGGTAGCTCTGCCGATCGCCTTGTTGCGGCGCCGAGTCGGCCGCATCGCGAAATGGCCCGTAGTACGCCGACGCGTACTTCACGGCATAGGCGAGCAATGCGACATTGTCGAAACTTGCATCGTCCAGTCCGTCGCGGATAGCGGCGATGCGGCCGTCCATCATGTCGGACGGTGCGACGACGTCGGCGCCGGCTTCGGCGTGACTCAGCGCCGTTCTGACGATCGGCTCGAGCGACGGATCGTTGACGACTCGCCCGTCCTCGACGAGGCCGCAATGGCCGTGGTCGGTATAGGCACAGAGGCAGACGTCCGTCACGACGATGAGGTCGTCACCGAATTCCTGCTTCAGGCGCCGCACGGCTTTTTGAACTGCGCCTTGCTCGTCCCAGGCCAGCTCGCCGTCGGCTGTCTTCGTCGCATCGTCCTCCGGGTGGCCGAACAGCAGCGCCGCGCGGATTCCGAGCTCTAGATCGGCCCCGACTTCCGCCACGAGATTGTCGCGTCCCAGCTGAGCGAGGCCCGGCAACGATGGAATGGGCTCCGCCGCTTTTTCGGCCGGAAGCACGAAGCGCGGCACGACAAACTGCGACGCGGCGATATGCGTTTCCGCGACGAGATCGCGCATGGTCTGAGTCTGGCGCAGACGCCGCGGCCGCATACGCCCCGGTGTCGTCACTTTCAATTCGCGCATTGCATCGCCTCCATGAGTCCATCCAGACCGGGACGCTGCGCCTGTCCCGTCACTTCGAGTCCGGCGGCGCGCGCCGCCGCATTCGTGGCCGGACCGATCGTAAAGATCGCCGCCGGCTTGTCCAGTTCGACCTGATTCGTCAGACCTTCGACGGCTGACGGGCTGGCAAGAAAGATCGTGTCCGCACCGAGGGCAGTGAGCGTGAATTTGGGCTCGACGGTCGCGGCCGGGATCGTGCGATAGACATCGAGCCGGACACAGTCAGCGCCGGCGGCATTCAGCGAGTCCTCGATTGTCGTGCCCGCATTCTCCGCGACCGCCAGCACGACATGTTTGCCGCCCGCGTCCAGTCGAACCTCGAGTGCCTGTGCGAGCGATGCCGCCGTGCCCGCTTCGCTGACGAGGTCGGCGCGACCGAAAGCGATGACGGCGGCATCGGCGGTCGCGGGACCGACGACTGCGATCCGGGTCTTCGCAGCTATCTCCGCAGAACTCAGCTCGGCAAACGCTGCAACGCCGCGTTTCGATGTGAACACGAGCCAGTCGGCATCAGGCAGCAGTTCCGCGATACGGTTGCGAAGCGCATCGGAGTCGACCGGCACGCATCGAATACATGGCAGAACGACCGCACGGGCACCGGCCGCTTCAAGCCGGCTGGCCCACTGCGCGCTGTCATCGTCGCTGCGGGTGACGAGCACTATCTTTCCGCTTGCGGAAGTCATGACTCGGCGAGCGCTTCCCACGCGATATCGACCACCGCATGCGGATTCTTGTCGTGGGCTCTGGTGCCGATGAGTCGGCCGTCGCGTTCCAGCATCGCGACGAGCTGCAGCATGCCGTCGGGCGCCTCCGTGCAGTAGGCACCGAAGGCGACATCGCATCCTCCCTCGACGCGCATCAGCAATGCGCGTTCGACGGCAACACAGGTCTCCGTCGGGCCGTGGGCAATGATGCTCAGGGTGTCGACGATATGCCCATCCGCCGCGCGGCACTGCAGCGCAATTGCGCCTTGTGCCGGAGCAGGAATGAAGACTTCGGGGTCGAGTCGTACGACGATGTGGTCGCCAAGCCCGAGATCGGGGCGGTCGTCGAGCATGGAGTCCCGCAGGCGATTGAGCCCCGCGGCGGCCAGTATCACGCCGTCGTAGCCATCGCCGACCTTACCGACACGTGTCGGCACGTTGCCGCGGAGTGGTTGAACGTCGACGTCGGCGCGCAGGTGTTTGAGCCAGGCCTGGCGGCGCGCGGACGAGGTACCGACTTTGGCGCCGTCCGCGATCGGCAGCGGGCCGGACGCTTCGCTATGCGAGTCGCGCTGCATGACCAGCACATCGGCGGCGTCCTCGCGCCGCGTTATCGAGGCTAGCGTGAGCGCTTCCGGCGACTGGGTCGGCAGGTCCTTGAACGAGTGCACGGCGATGTCGGCAGTATCGTCCAACAGTGCCTGCTCGATCTCGCGAACGAACACTCCCGTCGCTCCGATAGCGCCGAACGTCGGTGCGTCGGATTTATCGCCGCTGGTTGTGACAATGACGAGTTCGGTCTCGTGGCCAAGTTCAGTGAGCTCGTTCGCAACGAACGTGGCCTGAGTTCTCGCGAGATGCGAACCGCGAGTGGCGATACGCAGTTTCATGAGCCCGATGCCCGTTTCGGTAGCGACGCTTCATTGAGCGCCTGGCGCAGCTCATCCGCGAACTCGGGTTCGAGACCGTCGAGAAAAGCATCGAGCGATCCGTCGGGCCCGTGGTGCAGCAGTCCGCGAAGTCCGAGGCAGGGAATATGCGCGAAACGACGCGCGAGTACTTCACTCCATTGCTCGATCGCCACGCGCTCGTCATCGCCGAGCCCTTTGAGATCTTTCTTCAACAGACGCCTGACGCCCTCCTGCGCCGTGTTGCGATAACGCTGTTGCAGCGCGCCGAACAGCGGACCATAAAGTCGCTCGGCGAAGCGGTCGTGAAGGCGCAACAGCGCGTCGTCCACGAGTTCGCGGGCCTGCGCAGCCTCGACGAGGCGGGCCGCGCGGTTGCGCTCAGCTTCGAGAGTGATCTGATCCATGCCGATGCGCAGCATATCGAGACGCGCGCAGGCGTCGGCATCTATGTCGGCCGGGATCGCCATGTCGATGAGCAATGGCGGCAGTTGCGACAGCGTGCGCGCCGCGAGCCGTTCGAGAACCGGCGCATCGATGACCGGGCCCCTGGAACCCGTCGACGACAACAACGCCTCGATGGCGGGCGGGTCGGCAATAAAGTCGTCAAGGGACATATGCCCGGCGCCGTATTCGCTGGCGCGTCCGGCGGCTTTTGCGGCCGTGCGATTGACGAACAATAGCTCGAAACCGGCTTTGGCGAGCGACTGCGCGGCTCGCTCGGTCATCGGTGACACGCCGATCAGCGCGACTCGCCCCGGTGTGCGCGCCAGTCGGCTGCGAATGTGCGCTACGGCGACTTCGGCCAGCGATACACGTCCGGTAGCGAGCCCGGTCTCGCCGCGAACGACTGCGGCGATCTTCAGGGCTTCCTCGAACAACAGGTCGAGGTGCGGACCGCTCAGTCCTGCCGAGCGGGCGCGCTCATGACACTGCCGAACCTGGCCCGTGATCTCGACTTCACCCACCGCGGCGGAGTCGAGTCCGGCGGCAACGAGAAACAGGTGTTCGCAGGCGCCCTCGCCCTGCCAGGCGCGCAGCGCTCGCTCGGCTTCACCGTTGGCCGCGGGCGCGCCGGTCAACAGCTCGTAGACGAGCGGGCGCAGATCGCGAGCCGGTGTCATCGCCGTGCGCGTGAAAATGAGCTCGACGCGGTTGCAGGTGGCGAGGTAGGCGAGTTCGGCGAGGCCGGCGCGCGATGCGAAGTCGCCGAGCTTCCCGGCCAGGCCATCTTCGGGCAGCGCGAAGCGTTCCAGTCCTTCGCTGCCGCTCTGGCGCCAGGAGATTCCGACGACGTTGAGGTCTTCGAGCATCCGCCAAGGGTAAGACTCCCGCCGCGGCGATTGTCACGGCCGTGTCATCGCAACGTCCCCGTGACCGAAGCTGTGACGCGTAGCGCGCGGCCGGTCCCTTGGGACTCGGCTGATATCTTTCCGGACGGACTCTCCGGGCCCGACCTCACCCGTCACCGCGCCGTCGGGCTCGACCGGATTGACCGTGACAGGGCGCTGTTCGAATCCGACGCTCGGCTAACCGTTGGGATACGCGGCGTCGTACGCCCGTGTGACGATGCGCTCCATCTCGGCGCGATGAGACGCGATGGAGCGCGCGAGTTCGATCTGGCTGCGCGTCCGCGCTTCGTTGTGCTCGCTCGCGCTCGCAAAACGCGCCTGGTCCCAGCCGAAGTAGTTCTCGTTGAGCGCGTCTGCGCAGAAGCGCGCCGCGAGTTCGACCGTGATCGTGTAGGTTGCGCCCGGAATCCCGCGCCGCTCGGCTTCCGTCAGGAAGTCGCTCGTCTCGCGCGCGTAGCCCGCGATCGCTGCCTCGAAGAACGGCAGCGAGAACTCGGCGCCCGGCTCGTCTTCCGGACGGGGATTGCACCACGAGCGAAACGCGTCCCCGAGCTCGAGTACGACCGGCATGCGGCTAATGGTGTCGAGGTCGATAAGGCAGATCGCGGCGTCGGTCTCCGGATCGAACAGGAGGTTCGAGATCTTCGGGTCACCGTGGACGACGCGGTCGGGTTGGTCGCCCGGCTCCGCGATGTCATTAGCCAGCGTAAGTACCTGCGCCGCGAGTGGCTCGATCACGGAGTAGCGCTGATGGTCTTTTTTCCCGAGCAATGCCTCGAGCAGATTCTTCAGGTGTTTCGCGGTGTCATGCACGCCGAGCCGCGCCGTCGAGAACTCGTGGTCGATGCCGCTGACGACGCGATGAAATCTTCCGAGTAGCGCGCCCGCTTCTTCGGCTTGCTTCGCATTCTCCAGGGCGTCATAGCTCGCACCCTGAATGTAGCTCAGTTGCCGCCAGACGAAACCGTCGTCGTCTTCGATGGTCGTCGCGCCGGTCGCGGCCGGTATGAGCACGGGAGTCACGATGCCGGCCGCTTCCAGATACTTCGTGACCGCGTCGATATCGTCGTTTACCGCGCGTGCGAACAGTGGATTGACGCGCTGTAGTACACGCGCTTTACCGGGTGCGGGAACAGCGATCCAGGTCGTGTTGATCAGTCCGGAGGGTATTAGCTCGAGAGAAGCCGATTCCAGACCGAGTGCCTTGAGTACCTGAGCGCTGGGATTCGGGGCGGCCATTGCCGCCGCAGTATAGCCTCTTGCCGTTAGTCGAAGCGGCTCAGGATTTCGCGTGTGGCGCTGGAACAGGCGCCATCGGAGATTACGCCGGCTCGCTGCAATCGATAGTGCTCGTGCATTTCTTTGCGCAGGTAGATTGGCCAGTCGTCCGTGTTCTGCGCTTGCGCTGCGGTTATCGCCTGACAGAGTTCGTCGGCGATCGTGCGGCAGGTCCTGAACGTTACGACCGATCCCCTGAGACGCAGGACTTCGCACTTGCCGGTTGCCGAGAAAAAGTGGGTTTGTTCGTAGGTGAGATAGAGGAACAGCATGAAAGAAACTATCGAGCCGCTGCCGAGCACGATCGACACCGAGCGAAACAACTGATCGTAAGGCAGTACGAAGCTGGTGATCGCCGCTATCGCGGTTGCAAGCAGCAGGCCTGCTGCTGCCTTTAACGAGCGTCTCGCAACGATTCGCGTGACCTTCGACGCCGGCTTCAGGTATCGCAGCGCGAGATAGGTATCCTGGACCAGGTGCTTGTTCTTCCAGGCACGGACTTTAAGGAAGCCCTCTTCGTAGAGTTCGAAGAGGTAGCGCGTTCCGTGCGACCAGTCCGACATCTGATACGTCGCCCGAACCGTATTGAGTTCGACGGCGCCAGTAAATTCTGCGTTCTGGATTTCGGTCGGGTCACTCGAAGTGATCGAGATGTGCTCGGAATCCGCTTCCAGGTCATGGATCGAGCGTGCGAAGTCTTCCGCGACAGTCTGGTCGGACATATAGGCGTTTCGGCTTTTCTATTCGGCTTTTGAATAGGAGTCTATCGGGAGCACGGCCAGCGAGGCGTGAGGACAATCACAGTCCACCGGTTGACGGTTGCCGCCGGGCCAGCTTATGTAAAGCGACTGCCGGGAGTTTTAGAGCGGGAGGCCCAGCGGAATCTCGTTGCCGTTGACGAAAAGCCGCCCACCGCTGAAGTCGAGTTCGCTGTGATAGCCGTCGTCAGTCGAGACCAGTAGCCCCTGCGACACGAGGCCGAGAAGTGTCACGATGGCCTGATTCGCCGCCAGGACCTGCAGTTCGGCCTCGGCGATGATCGCTCCGTTCGCGGTGGCATTCGAGCGAATCTGATTTTGCGCGACCTGCTCGGCGATCTCGGTCGCCATCGCTTCGGACAGATCTGTGTACGCTGCAACAGAAATCGCGTCGACTATGGCGCGAATATCCAGCATGTTGAACTGGTCACGCTGTGCCAGATTGCTGCCGTCAATATTGATTGTCACGTTGGCGACGAACGGATCGCCGTTCCAGACGAGGTCGGCGGGACCGATTACGATCTCCGGTGAGGTCGACAGCGTGAGATAGAGCATGTCCTGAACGCCCGGAATCAGCGGCGGCGCCGAGCGTGGATCTGCGGCGACCAATTGGCTGTATTCGTAATACGCCGCCAGCGCTTCGAGTGAGAAATCGCGAATCGCGAGATCGAGACGCGCGTCGGTGAGAGCGAGCTGCTGACCGACTTCCGCCAGTCCCTGACTCGTTAACGATTCGAGGTAATAGCTTCCCTCGAGCGTCACCAGTTGGTTGTCGTCGTCAGTTTCTGAATCGAATGCGACGCCGGCTTCCGTCATCACGATACTCAGCGGACCGCCGGCCCCGTAAGCCTGGATGTTGATAGCACCTAGCGTGGCGTCGACGTCTCCGAACCACAGACGTGATCCATAACGTTGCACGTCGGTAGCGAATGTGAAGCGTTCGAGATTGAGCGAGCCCTGAAAGCCGGCGTCGACGCGCAGGAACTCCATGTCACCGACCGCTGCGACAGCGAACTCGGAGAGATCGAAGTCGCCCTCGACATCGATGCCGGAGAACTGAAGCTGCCCAAGCGGGGATCCGATCTCGATTTGGGGAACGTCAGCGATAAAACTCGTGTCGCCGCTGACGCTCGTAACAGTTCGTGCTTCGAAGAGATAGGGAATACCGAGCGATTCGAGCAACTCGTTCATTCCGGCGGTCTCGGGATCCGGTCGAATGACGGTGCCGGCGATACCCAGGCGGAGGCCATTGTCTGTCAGGACCGGCCCGTGAGCGATCTGGACGGAGAGCGGTAGCGACTGGCTTAGCAGACTCTGCATCATCAGGCTCGCGACTGCGGCGTTGGGGTCGTCGTCCGCGCTCGCGACGGCGAAGAGTTGCTGCAGATAGTCGTCCGTGAGGTTGGCTTCGAGTCGGGCCGAACTGCCGAACCAGCCGCCATCGTATTGGACGACGTCGACCGTATATGGAGAGCCCGGTAAGGTCTCGAGCGCATCGGCATGCATTCGCAAGCTGCGTTCGGTCAGCGCGCCGATGACCGGTGGAACGCCGATGCACAGAACGGCAACGACAACGATAACGACGGCGATTGTCTTGTTCATGGCTGTTTCCGGGGGCAGTCCGCTGCTAATAGAGTAACGGCGGTTGCGTACGGGCACGTTGGCCGTTGACGATGATCACGAGCGAAGTCGCATAGTTCTCGCCGCGAACCGGTGGCGCCACCGAGTAGAGCCAGAGTCGCCCCAGGCCCGGTTGATCGGCGCGCAACGTGTGGCCGTCCTCGTTGAAGAGTTCGAAATCGATGAGATCGTCGGGCGCTTCCAGCGTCACGATCAGGGGAGCGTTCTCGACATAGGTGTTATCGCGCCCCCATGCGTGCACGACGATATCGCGCAGGCTGAACGTCTCGCCGATGCCGAGCACAATTTCGGCAGGCTCCACTTCGACTCGATTGACGCGCAGCCCGAGCGTGCCGCCGAGTGCGGGTCCGGTGCCGTCATAGGGCTCGATCGCGAAAGTGGTGTCGCCTTCGGAATAGGAGTAGCCCTGACCGAAAGTCGTCGATATGATAGCCGCCGCCGCGGGTGCTGCGGCGAGCGCCGCGATGGTCAGTAACAGGTATTTCGGCGCGTTCATCCAGGCATTAGATCCGTGAAAATACTGGGGAATTCCATTTCCAGACCAAAGTCTAGACGATCAGGCCGGATTTCACGACGATAACCACTGGAAATCCCTGTCAGGCGACCCCATTCAGGGCGCCTGAACACGATATTGAGGAGAATGACATGGCAGATAGCGGCACGCTGGCAGCAACCGATGACAACTTCGATCAGGAGGTTCTGCAAGCTGAGCTGCCGGTACTCGTTGATTTCTGGGCCGAGTGGTGCGGACCCTGCAAGATGGTCGGGCCGCTCGTCGATAGCCTGGCGGAAGAGTACGAAGGCAAACTCAAGGTCATGAAGCTGGACGTCGATGCGAATCCCGGCGTGGCGCAGAAGTTCGCCATCCGCAGTATTCCGACGCTCATGATCTTCAAAGGCGGCGAACTGGCGGATACGGCAGTCGGTGTCCGGCCCAAGCCAGCGCTGCAGCAATTCGTCGAAGCCCATATTTAACGCGGGTTTCAGCGGTCAACGCACCTTCTGCCTGGTGCGTTGTCTAAGTTATACAGTGCGCGACTGCTTGCGCGGTGAGGTGGTGCATCATGGCTAACATTGCAACGGTACTCGGGAGTTTCATCGCCCTGGCGGGCTTAATGAGCTCAGGTCTGGCCACGGCCCAGAATGGCGAAATCGACGTCGATGACGCTGCCGCTGCAATCGACGATATCGATCGCGAGCCGGAGCGCTGTATTCGCGTTGGTGGCATCGACGAGACCCATATCGTTGACGATCAAACGATCCTCTTCTATATGCGCCAGGATGTGGTTTACCAGAATGTATTGCGTCGAGAGTGCCCGGGACTCAAGCGCGAAGACCGGTTTTCTTACGAGACCCTCGGCGGCAATCTGTGTCTTACGGATGCCGTTACTGTCCTGCGGACTTTCGCCGGCGGTCTGGAACCCGGACGGACCTGTGGTCTGGGTCCGTTCGTCAGAATCAGCGAGGAGGAAGCCGACCTCCTGCGTTACGGCGAGCGACCGCTGGTAAGCGACGAGCCCGTAGAGGTACCTCAGGACGAAGAGGTACCTCAGGACGAATAGGACACCGACCAGACAACCCGGTAGGAAGAGAGCGCCACGGAGTTTGGCGCTTGATGATTCGGAGTTACGGATCGAGAGCACGGACAGCTCTTACGACGTCTGGCTGCAGGGATTGCGGTTAGGCGTCGGCCTTTCCCTCATCGGGAAACTCTCCCTCCGTCGCTACCAGCATGCGGTTTGCGGTTTCGCCTTCCGAGAACAGAATCTGTCGCATCGCTCCGGCGACGTGAATCAGGAATACGACGAACAGCACTTTCGCGAACGCGACGTGGGCCGCGTTGAAGAACGCCGCCGCGTTTTCGTTTGCAGTGAACGGGCCCGCGATTTCGCCGAAGTCGAAGAGCGCGATCGCATCGCCGGCCAGCCAGACCTGCATGGGTCCGGTGAAGAGCATCACGAGAATCGAGAACAGCAAAACGAAGTGAACGACGCGCGCAGTCCTGAGCAGCGCGTCCTTCTGCCCGGCGGAGCGAGCGGGAAAGCCGATCTGCAGCCGGCGAAACACGCGGTAGAGCAGCAGCAGATAGACGGCAACCGCGACGGAGGTATGCACTTTAAGCAGCATCGCCGCTTCCTCCGGCAGCGTGTCTTCGGCCGTCATCTGATTGCCGACGAACCAGAGCATGACGACGGCGATCGCCGCCGCCCAGTGGAGCGCGATCGAAAGCCAGCCGTAACCGGCACGGGCGTCGTGTATTTGCACAGGTCAGGCCGCCGTGTCGCCAAAACTCGATTCGCGTCCAATTATCCGCGCGGTCTCAGGCAGCAACAACCAGCATTTCGCTCCTTCAGAAAAGTTCAGGCGCGGATGCTAAATCCCGGTTATTTCGTACGTGTTTCTCGTGATATCGTCAACCGAAACGGAACGGAGCCGTTGGATCCGAGAGGCAGGGACGGGACAGCGAGGAGGTTGCAATGGATCGAAGAATTCTACTCGTAGCGATAGCGGCTCTGGCCGGTGCCACCGTAACCGCGCAGGCACACCACTCCTGGGGCGCAGTCTACGATGGCGGTCGCGAAGTCACTGAACTTGCCGCTAAAGTCGTAAGCCAGCACTCACGCCGCCCGCATGACAACGTCGCGATCATGATCACGAACGAAGCTGGCGAGACGGAAGCGTGGACGATGCAATGGCGTGGACCGCGCGGGCGCGACCGGGATCAGGAAGCGACGCAATACGACTTCAATGTCGGCGACGAAGTGCTGATCACGGGTCGTATGGCACGCAATGAAGACGACAAGCTCATACAGATGACGACACTCGTGCGTCCGTCGGACGGCTGGACCATTACCGCGCGACAGGGTCGCGGCCGGCGGCGCTAGTTCGAATCAGCGGCGGCAGCAGCGAGCTCAGCACGCACGCGGCCAGGCTTCGCCACGGGACCGGCCCTGTTTATCTAGATCTCGCCCGCGAGCGCCTGACCCTGTAATGAGTCGGGCGGGTATTCGGACAGCTCGATGCGCACACCTTGCGGATCGAAGATGTTCGACAGGATCGAGTTCGTTCTGCCGCGACGCGCTTCAGTCGGGCTTGCGCCGCGTTCCTCGTACATGGCTCTGACCGCGTCCATCCCTTCCACCTGAACGCCGAAGTGGCTCAGCCCCGGTGGCGTGTTGTCGTTCGCCCGCGTCAGTTCCACGAAGGTATTTTCGCTGACGCGAAGATATACCAGGCCGGGTTCGCCGGCGTCGTTCGTCACGCGGAAAGCCTCCTCGTAGCCCATCGTCTCCGTATAAAAGGCCAGCGATTCGTCCATGTCGGCAACAGCCACGCCAACGTGATTGAGCTGAATGACTCCGGGATTCATCTGGGCAACGGCCGCCTGGATAATGAGCGCCACTGCAGCGCCGCCAGCAAAAAGAGTTAAACCGCGCATTTGCGTACCTCCATTGATCGTTGTTATTTCAATGCGGGAGTCATCGAACATACGCGCTTCTCGAAGCCCACCGCAAGCGCGGCTTCAAAATCGCGGTAGTCCGAGGGATACTGCGCCTGTCTTTCGGCCAATCAGAACAATACGCAGGACGGGGAGTCGACCATGTTGGCAAACAATACACTTCGGAGATTGAGTTTTGCGGCGCTGGGTGCGCTGTTTCTATCGGGTATCCAGACCGCTGCGGCGCAAACGCGCGAGAGTGGGCCCTGGTGGCCCGGACCGCACGGCCCCGGCGACGAAGCGGGTGCATCGAACTACGTCACGCCGCTGAAAATCCTGACGGCGCTGCAGATCCCGGAGACCGGAAAAGTCTACGAACTCGGCCATGTCTATGAGCAGGGCATTCCGCTTTACGGCGAGCGACCCTGGTACATGAGCATCACACCGCCACCGAGGCCGACGAGCGGCGAGGGCGGGATCGCGCTGAGCGAGTACTTCACCGGTTACATCGGGCAGTTCGGCACGCAGTTCGATGGGCTCGGGCATCAGGCCGGCCATGTCGAGATGGAAGACGGTTCGTTCGAGACCGTTTTCTACAACGGCTTCACCGCCGACGATCTGCTCGGACAGAATCGTGGTCTCAATGGGCTCGAGGCGCTCGGGATGGAGACGATGAAGCCGTTCATCACGCGTGGCGTCCTGATCGACGTCGCGGGCTACAAGGGCGGTACGTTGCCGGCGGCTTACGAAGTCACGATGGACGATGTGCGCGGCGCGCTCGCGCGGCAGGGAATGAGCGAGGACGATGTCGGCCAGGGCGACGCGGTCATGTTCAACTATGGCTGGGCCGTGAACTGGGGCAACCCGTCGAAGTACAACGACAACCGCATCGGCGTGGGCGAGAACGAGGGTTCACCGGGAATCTATACGGAAGTGACAGCCTGGCTGGTCGAGAAAAAGATCGGTGTCGTGGGCGCGGACAGTTGCTGCGTCGAAGTCCGGCCGCGACCGGACATGGTCGGCAACGTACACCGGCAACTGTTCCTCGGCGAGGGCATTCCGATGGTCGAGAACATGAATCTGCTCGAGCTGGCCGAGGACGGGGCCTACGAGGTGCTGTTCATCACGCTGCCGGAGCGGCTCAAGGGCGCGACCGGCTCGATGTTGCGACCGATCGCGATCCGCTAGCGTCCCGGGACGGACGAGGTCCCCGGACCCGAGTCCGTATTAATCGTCTACGTGCCCGGCTTCGTACGGGGCTTCGATGGGCATGAGGGCGGCTTTGATCGACGCACCCCAGATCTCGTTGCCGGAGCCGTTGAGGTGCAGCATGTCGCGAACATAGAGGCGCGGGTTCATGCTGCCGTCTTCGTTCAGTAACGGCGTCGCAACGTCGACGTAGTGCACCAGTGGATTCGCGTCTGCCAGTTGCCGATAGTGCTCATTCAATAGCTGCGCCCGCTCCCAGACGCTCTCGCGTATCGGGCTCGGTTTCACTGAGAGGACGTAGATCCGGGTCTCCGGCAGTTCGCGGTGGATTTGCTCGATGATGTCCTCGAGCTGATTCGTGATCATCGCCAATGGAATCAGCGAGCCCGGGGAGGTGTCATTGTCGCCTTCGTAGATAACTACCGCGCGCGGCTTGTAAGCAAGGATGACGCGATCGACGTAGTGAACGACGTCGTTCATGATGCTGCCGCCGAACCCGCGCGGTATAACGGTCAGTGGTGCGAGCGCTTCCACGGCCTGGTCGTTCCAGCGCGCGATACTCGAGCTGCCGGTCAGCACGATGGCGTTCTCCGGCGGCGGATTGCGTTCGTCGTCTCGTTCGAAGCGGCGAATGTCGCGCTCGAAGCGCTCGGGATCGGGTAGCTGAGAATAAGCCTCCGGTGGCAGCGCTACGGCCAGGAGAAAAGCGGTTCCCGCCATCAGTTTCAGCATCCTGGTCATCTTTAGACCTCCCGATTCTTTCACAGTCTGATATTACGCGATTCTCAGCGCCGCTCGTCCCGTCACCGCGCCGTTCTCGACGAGTTCGTGGAGTTCTTCGGCCTCTTCCATCGGACGAATCTCGGTCACGACGGGCCAGACCTCGCCTTTTCGCATGAGTTCGTAGGTCTCGCGAATGTCGGTCGGCGTGACGTAGCGACTGCCGAGAATGTCGAGTTCCTTGTTGAGGAGTTCCTTCGCGCTCACGCGGAACTCCTGGCCTGCGCCGCCGAGCGTTACGAGCCGCCCCGCTTTTGCCAGCGCTCGCGCGCCCGCCTCGAGCGTGCTCGTCACGGAGACATAGTCGACGGCGACGTCTATGCCATTGCCACCGGTCAGCTCCATGAGCGCAGCGATGACGTCGACGTCAGATGCGTCGACGACCTCGTCCGCACCCGCTTCGCGGCAGGCCTCGAACTTCGATGCCTTCGTGTCGATGGCGATCACGCGTGCGCCCGCCCAATTAGCCATCATGAGCTGATGGATACCGAGTCCGCCGCCTGCGCCGAACACGGCGACTGTCTCGCCGTGCCGGACGCGCGCCCGGCGAAGCACTTTAAAAGGCGTCGCGAGTGCGTCCATGGCGACGCCGACGTGCGCTGGCTGGTTCTGCCAGTCGAGCCCTTCGGGCAGGACGATGAAATTTTTTTCCGGCAGTTTGATGTACTCGGCATAGCCGCCGTCGATCTCGCGGCCGACATAACCGCCGAAGTTGTCGCATAGCGGTTGCAGGTCGCGCTTGCACATGCGGCAGTGACCGCAGTTCAGATAGAAGTAAGACGTGACGATGTCGCCGACCCGGAGCGAAGTGACGCCTTCGCCAATCTCGACGATCTCGGCGCAGATCTCGTGACCGATGATGCGTGGGAAAACCGCGGGGACGCGGCCGGCCTTGAAGTGCTGGATCGTCAGCCCGGCGCCGCAGGCAAAGACTTTGGCGACCGCCTCGCCCGGGCCTGCGACCGGATCCGGCACCTCGGTCAGGTCGAAAGGCGTGTTGGCCTCGTGGAGAACTAGCGCTTTCATGCTTCTCGCTAGAAGATCATCCTGGACGCTTTCAGCAGCAATGTTCGGTTGACGCCGTCGGAGTGCAGAAACGCTGCGATGTCGCGCAGCAGCTTCTCGATCCCCGTTTCTTTCATGTAGCCCGAGCCGCCGTGAAGCTCCGAGGCCCAGGTCACGATCTTCCACGCGGCCTGCGAGGCGAATACCTTGGGAAACGCGGACAGCGCAGGATCCCAGCCGAGGTCGCGGTTGTCTGCCATCCAGGTAGCCTTGCGAACATAGGTTCGCGCGACATCGAGCAGCATGTGCATCTCGGCGAGCTGCGCAGTGATGCCGTCGTGCTCTATCAGCGGTTTTCCGCCCTGGACGCGGTTGCGGCACCATTCCAGCGACTGCTCGTAGGCCGCCGTCGCCGCGCCGAGCACGCTCGCTGCCGCGTAGGCGTTGGAAGCCGGGAAGAAATCGATCAGCACCTGAAAACCGTTGCCTGCTTCGCCGACGACATCCTCGTCCGGGATGAAACAATCCCTGAACATCAGTTCGGAGTTATTGGCGAGCCGCTCGCCCATCTTGTCGTGCACTCGACCGATGCTGAATCCTTCCGTATCCCGGTCCAGCAGAAAGCAGGTCGAGCCCTCGTACAGTGACCGGCCTTTTTCCGTTTGCGCAAAAATCAGATAGACGTTGGCGCGGTTGCCATTGGAGATGAAGTGCTTCATGCCGTTGATGCGCCAGCCGCCGTCGACTTTCTCGGCCTTCGTATGGAACGGCACGTCCTGACGGATGAAATAGTTCGAGCCGGTTTCAGGCTCGGTAATGCCGATCGCGAGCACTCCGCGCGGGTCATCGCGGAAGATGGGAATGAATCTGTCCTGCTGCTGCTTCGTCAGCGCAGACTGCAGGATTTGCGCGAGCTTTAACGTCTGCGCCATGACGACGGATACGCCAATGTCCGCTTTCCCGAGCTCTTCTATCACCATCGCTGTCGTGACGGAATCGGCGCCAATGCCGCCCCATTCTTCCGACAGTGTCATGGTGCGCAGGCCTACTTCGTCCGCTTTCTCGACGATCTCCCAGGAGAAGCCCGCTTCGGGATCGCTGTTGGCGTCGAGCTCGGCGGCTACGGGCGCGACCACTTCCGCATTGAAGCGGCGCACGGTATCGAGGACGGCTTCCTGCAGCTCGTCGATGACGAAAGGTTCGGACATCTGATTATTCTGAATATTGTCGCGGCTCGAAAGGTAGCATATCGTCTATCCAGGCAGCGAAGGACATTTCTCGACGGAGGATCTGCGATGAATAAGGGCGCGTCTCTGATATTGGCGGCGATTTTTCTGGGCCAGCCGGTTTTTGCGCACCACAGCGACGCGATTTACGACCGCGATACGATTGTTGCGCTCGAAGGCGTCGTCACAAGCTATTCGTGGCGCAACCCTCACGTCCTCATGGGTATCGCGGTGACGGACGAGTCCGGTGAGCAAACGGAGTGGCTCGTCGAAACGGGCGCAACACCGATCATGGGTCGCAGCGGCTGGTCGGAGGATCTACTGAGACCGGGCGACACGGTAACCGTGCGTATACATCCCGAACGTTCGGGCCGCCATCACGCCATTCTCAATACGCTGCAAACGGCGGACGGAAATCTTTACAGGCAGGTCGAAGAAGAAGCCGAGGAAACTGTTGCTGCGACAAGCATTGCGGGCGTCTGGCGAGGTGCGGCGGACCGCAACATTTTCAGTATCCAGAATCAGATTCAGCTGACGCCGGCCGCCGAGGCCGCGCGTGAAGCCTGGCTGGTTAACGGCGACGACCCCGGTCGCGAATGTGACTCGCCGACGCCACCGCTCAGTATCGGCAGCCTGCTGTATCTCGCGGAGATAGAGATACTCGAAGACCGCGTTATTCTCCGCAACGAGTTTCTCGATTCGTACCGGACCGTCTGGATCGACGGCCGCGAACATCCCGTCGCTGGCGAATTCACGCACATGGGTCATTCGACAGGCCGCTGGGAAGGCGACACGCTCGTCGTCGACACGCGCTATCTGGAAGCCAACCCGAAAGGCAACGGCTGGCGCGGCGTGCCATCGAGCCGCGAGAAGCACGTTGTCGAACGCTATTCGCTCATCAACGACGGCCGTCGCATGCGCGTCGATGTCTTCGTCGAGGATCCTGTCTACATCGCCGAGCCGTTCGAAGGCATCGTCGAAATGATCTATACGCCACACCTCGAGCTGTACAGCTACAACTGCGTACCGGGAACGTTCGAGTGAACGACGACCCTGCGCTCGAAGCGGTCGCCGGCAACGGCCTGTTGCACCGGCGACTGTTCTTGCGCGGCAGTGTTGCGGCGGGACTGACGTTCATGACGGCGAAGACCGCGACTGCGGCGCCGCCCGATGTGCCGGCTTCGATGCTCGTTCCCGGAGCGGGCATGAGCGGCTACGGTTTGCGATCGCCTCATGAGGATCACGTCCAGCGAGGCTTCGGCTCCCTGCCCGGCACCGTCGGCACCGGTGCATCGCGCACGCCGCTCGAACACCTGGAAGGCATCATTACGCCGGGTGCTCTGCACTTCGAGCGCCATCACAACGGTATTCCGGACATCGATCCTGCGGGGCACCGGCTGCTGATACACGGCCTCGTCGAGCGGCCGCTGATCTTCGATCTCGATTCGCTGTCGCGCTACCCGCTGGTGTCGAAGCTGCAGTTCATCGAGTGCAGCGGAAACAGTGGCGCCAACAACGCAGCGGAGCCGCCGAATGTTTCGGCCGGCACGATCCACGGACTCGTTTCGAACAGCCAATGGACCGGCGTGCCGCTGTCGATTTTGCTCGACGAAGCGGGCGTGCAAAGCGAGGGGCGATGGATCCTCGCCGAAGGCAGCGATGCGGCCGGCATGAGCCGTAGTGTGCCGATGACGAAAGCGCTCGACGACGCGATAGTCGCCATCTACCAGAACGGCGAGCATCTGCGTCCCGGTAACGGTTATCCAATGCGGCTGTTCCTGCCGGGCTGGGAAGGCAACATGAGCGTCAAGTGGCTGCGGCGCATCGAAGTCACGGCCGGACCGACCATGACCAAGGACGAGACCTCCAAGTACTCCGACCTCATGCCGGACGGCAGGTCACTGCTGTTCACGTTCCCGATGGAGGTCAAATCGGTCATCACATCGCCGTCCGGAACGAACGCGATGCAGGGGCCGGGGCTCTATCAGATTTCGGGTATCGCCTGGTCGGGCGCGGGCCGTGTAGGCCGCGTCGAAATCTCCGCCGACGATGGCGAAAGCTGGGCCGAAGCCGCGCTCGACGATCCGGTGCTGCCGATGTCGCTGACGCGATTCCGGCTGCCATGGCGCTGGGACGGCGGGCCCGCGGTGTTGCAGAGCCGCGCCGTTGACGAGACGGGTGCGGCGCAGCCGACTCGTACCGCCATGCTTGCCGGGCGCGGCAGCGCTTACCGCTACCACTATCACGCGATCCAGAGCTGGGCCGTGACCGAATCCGGCGAGGTCAGCAATGTCTACTCCTGAGCGAATCGCTTTGCTTTGCGGCTTGTTCGCGGCCGCCATGGCGATAGCGCAGGAAGGCCCTAATCTCGGCATCGAGGCGACGGCGGAACAGGTCGCCGGCTGGTCCATCAACATTCAGCCCGACGGCACCGGACTTCCGCCGGGATCCGGCACCGCGGCCGACGGCGCAGCGGTCTACGCCGCTCAATGCGTGGCCTGCCACGGCCAGGAAGGCGTCGGCGGTCCCAACGACCGGCTCGTTGGCGGTCACGGTACGATCGCGAGCGACTCGCCGGTCAGGACAGTCGGCAGTTACTGGCCCTACGCGACGACGGTATTCGATTACGTTCGCCGTTCGATGCCGATACTCAGGCCGCAGTCGCTAAGTGATGATGAAGTCTACGCGGTCACAGCCTATCTGCTGGAACTCAATGGCATTATCGCTGAGGGCGACGTCATGAATGCGGCGACGCTGCCGCAAGTAGAAATGCCCAACGCCGGCAATTTCGAATGGGCCTATACAGAGGATTGAGGTCGAGCCACGATGATTGATCGTCGCAGCAATACCTGGTCACTGATCGCCGTCGCGCTCATGCTCTGTGGCGGCAAGCTCGCGAATGCGCACCATGGTTTCGCCTTCGAGTTCGATATCGAACGGCAGGGGACCGTGGCCGGTACCGTCACCGAAGTTCGTTATACGAACCCGCATGTGGTCTATATGCTCGATGTCGAGACCGAGGCTGGCACGACCGAAGAGTGGCTGATTCGCACCCACAACGTGCGAGTGATGACCCGGCTGGGCTGGCAAGCCGGCACGATCCAGGTCGGCGACCGTATCGAAGTGTCGGGTAGTCTCGGGCGGGGTGGAACAAGAAGAGTTTCGATGGACACCGTGGTGCTGGCGGACGGCACGGTGCGCGTCCCACGCGGCGGCGAATACTCCGATGCCTATACGACGGACGAAGTCAATGCGAGCGCGAACACTGATTACGGTGTGATCCCCAACGACTACGAGTACGACATCAGCGGCGCCTGGACAAACCGCTACAGGTTTCAGCTTACGGTCGACGACTTCGAGCCGAAACCGACGCCGTTTACGGAGGCGGGCCGGACCCTGTACGAGGCGACCGAAAACTGGCAGGACCCGGCCAAGAGCTGCAAGGAGAGCGGCCTGCCGCGCTGGTTCGGCGCGCCCACCAACATGGAGATCGTCGATGCCGGCACACACTATCTGATGGCCACCTCGGGCGGGGTGCGTCGCGTCTGGATGAACGGCAGGCAGCCGCCGCCCAACATGACGCCGAGTCCGATGGGCTTCTCGGTCGGGCGTTGGGACGACAACCAGCTCATCATCGAAACCACGCGCCTGATGGCCGGGTGGCTCGACGGCTCCGGTTTGCCGATGTCGGGTGAGGGCACGCGCATCGTCGAGTCGTGGGTCGTCGCCGACGACGGCCTGACGATCGACCGCCAGATGACCATTCACGATCCCTACTACACGGAGCCGCTCGTTCGAACACGCGGCTCATCGCGTGAGGACGGCCTCGAGCTTGCCGAGGGCAGCCAGGGCTGCGACCCGACGAGCTACCTGCAGGATCTCCACCGCGAAGGCCGTATCGAGACGCTTTGGGCGGATTAAGCGGGTGACGCGGTCGGTTTACCTGACCTTCAGCAGATAGGCGATGACGCCGGCAGCCACCATCGGCAACGCGAATATCATGAAGTTGCCTGCCATGCTGACGCTGCCCGCGATCAGCAGCCCGGCTATCGCGGGTCCGACGACCGCGCCGGTTCGGCCGAGCCCGATGCCCCAGCCGACTCCGGTACTGCGAATCGCCGTCGGATAGATTTTCGCGGCAACGCCGTAGAGTCCGACGAGACCGCCCTGTTGCGTTACCCCAATCAGGAAGATTAACGCCAGCAGCAATGTTCGCTCACCGGGGGCAAAGGCGAACACGATCATGCCGATTGCAGCCGCGAACATGAAAACGCTCACAACATTCGTCAGCCGAAAATTCGTTGCGAGGCCGCCGACGACGAAAAGACCGATCAAGCCGCCGAGATTAAAGAGCGTGAACGCGAGTTGGCCGGTCTCTTCCGAAAAACCGGAGTTGACCATGAGCGCCGGGATCCAGCTCATGAGGAAATAAAGTGCGCAGAAGCAAAGGAAAAAACTTGCCCAGAGCTTCAGCGTCGAGCGCCTGTGCCGCGGCGCGAGCAATTCGCGCATGTTGCCGGCGACAGTCGTTCCGGCCTGTGGTTCTTCGGCCGCAGGGATGCCGCTGAGAGCCGGGCGGTCGAACCGCGCGAGAATCTTGTTTATGGTTTCGAGTGCGCCGGGCGGCCGCTTTTCGAGCAGAAACTTGAGTGACTCGGGAAGGAAGGCCAAGGCAAGCAATGCCATGACGAATGTTGCCGCGCCGCCGAAGAAGAACATCCCGCGCCAGCCGTAGTCCGGCATGATGTAGCCCGCAAGCATGCCCGTCAGCATTGCACCGAGCGGGTAGCCCGCCGTCACGGACGTTACGGCGAGCGCGCGGTACCGATCGGGACAATACTCCGCTGCGAGCGCCGCCTGGCTCGCGAGCAGCGCGCCTGCGCCGAGGCCGCTGACGAAGCGCAGCCCCAGGAACTGCGGCAGGGTCGAAGCATAGCCGGTGAGAAATACGGTGAAGGCGACGACGAACGCGCTGAGCACGATCGTCATCCGGCGGCCGATCAGGTCGGAGACGGACGCGAGGAACATCGCACCCATTACCATGCCCGCGAGCGCGAAGCTGAAGATGAGACCGATACGGTCCGCGGCCAGCCCGAGTTCACCGCCGATCGCGTTCGCCGTTATCGACATGGCCGTGACATCGAAGCCGTCGACCATATTGAGACAGAGGCATAGCAGCACGATGAGTACACGCTGGAGGTCGATGCGGCCGCTGTCGACGATATCGCCGATCTGAGCGGCGGCCGTCGCTGTGCTGGATCCTGCCATGGGCTAGTGTGTGCGCGCGCGAGTTGCCGCAGTTATTGTGGTCTGGCCAGTGTACGCGGCTTCCGCTACCAAGCCCACGCAGAGGAGGCAGTAGCGGCTTCAGCCCGGTTCCTGAGGGTCCGAGCCGCTTTATGACGGCTCTCGGAAGTTCCGTTTATTTAGTGAACATGACCGAAAAGTGGCCTCCGGACCGCGATATAATTAGCACATCAATCAAATCAACAGGGCATACGGACTATGAATTCACCGATGCAATACCAAAGCACTCGTACCGAAACCGCGGGCCTCGCGACCAACAAGGTTCTTCGTAATACCTACCTGCTGTTGTCGATGACGCTGATCTTCAGCGCCATAACGGCTTACACCTCGATGACGATGAACCTGCCGTACCCGGGCATCGTCATCACGCTCGTCGGCTATTTCGGGCTGCTGTTCCTGACCTCGAAATTCAGCAACACGAATCTCGGAATTCTGTTCGTGTTCGCGTTGACGGGCTTCATGGGTTACACGCTCGGCCCGATACTCAACGTCTATCTCTCGCTGAGCAATGGCGCGGAGACCGTAATGATGGCCATGGGCGCGACCGGCGCGATCTTCATCGGGCTGTCGACCTACGTGAGATTCACGCGTAAGGACTTCAGCTTTATGGGCGGCTTCCTCATGGTCGGCATCATCGTCGGCTTTCTTGCCGCACTGGGCGCGATTTTCTTCGACCTCCCGAGCCTGTCACTGGCGGTGTCGGCGATGTTCGTGCTGCTCATGGCAGGGCTGATCCTGTTCGAGACGAGCAACATCATTCACGGCGGCGAGACCAACTACATCATGGCGACCGTCACGCTCTACGTTGCGCTCTTCAATCTGTTCACGAGCCTGCTGCATCTGCTCGGCGTGATGGGCGACGAGTAGAAGCCGTTGGGGGCCAGGCGAATCAGGACCTGGTCCACGAAACCGGATGCCATCCGTCCCGGTCCGATTCTGGCCGGTGTCGCATGCGTCCTTGCCGGTTGCGACGCACCCGAGCCGGCGCAGCCCGCGGCCGCCGCCAGCGCCGCCGCGATCGCTAGCTGCCCGCCTGGACTGCAGGGCGATCTGGTTCTGACGAACGGCCAGATCATCACCGTCGATCCGGGCGATGCGATTGTCACGAGCGTGCGAATCCGCGGCGATCGGATTGTCGGTGCAGGTAACGACGTCGGCAGCCAGCTCTGCGATCGTGTCGTCGATCTCGACGGACGCACGGTCGTCCCCGGAATGCAGAACAACCACATGCACTACCTGCGCGCCGGTATGCGCCCGGGTCACGGTATCTATGGAATTGAGACTGCGACCAGCATCGCCGAAGTACAGGCGCTGATCGCCGAGCGTGCAGCCGGGTTACCTCCCGCCGGCGACGACCTCGAAGGCACCGATTTCATCACCATTCTCAACGTCTGGAATCCGCGCCAGTTCGCCGAGAGCCGCGCGCCGACGCTGGCAGAACTCGACGAAGCTGCGCCGAATCACGCGGTCTTCATGATGGGTTACGCGTTCGGGCCGGCGGTAACGAACAGTATCGGCAAAGCGTTTTTCGAGGCAGCCGGCATCGTGGTCGGCGACGACGGCGTGCTCTCCGTGCAGCCGTTCGAGTTCGATTCGAACGCGCATCAGGCTTATTTCCGTCTGCTGGAAGATCACACAATTGAGGACCGCAAGCGTTCGCTGCGCGAGATCATGCGCTATTCGAACCGCGTCGGACTCACGACGGTGCTCGAGGGTGGCGGCGGTTTCCCGGGAACCGGCGCTTTCGACGAATACCGCGATTACGACCCTGTTCTGTCGCTGTGGCGAGACGATGAGCTGACGGTCCGGCTCCGCGCGCATATCCAGGCCTGGGCGACGGCCGATACCGGTGTCGAAGCGATACAGGCGCGAGTCGACAATACCTTCAACATGCTCGGTGACGACATGTTCAAAGTTGTCGGCTTCGGCGAGAACATCGTTTGGGAGACGACGCCGATTCAGCCGCTCGAGCTATTCGTAGAGGTTTTTACGATTGCTGCCGAACGCGGCTGGCTCGTGCATCAGCATTCAATCGATGTCGAGGAGCTCGAAACCCACACGCGGGCATTCGAGATCGTCAACGAGACTTATCCCGTCGCGGACCTGCACTGGAACCTGTCGCATGTGCAGGAGATCGACGCAGGGATCCTCGAGCGCCTCGGCGCGCTCGGTGCCGGCGTTGCGGCGCAGATCCACTATTACCACGGCAATTTCGCGATGGGGGATCTCGGCCCGCCCTACCGCACGATCCTGGAGAGCGGTGTGAACCTGAGCGCCGGTAGCGACGCGACGGCGTTGTCGCCATTCATCTGGCTCTATCACATGACCACGGGCAAAACTTCCTATGGCGACCCGATCCTCGCGGACGAGGCGATTACTCGCATGGAGGCGCTGCGCGCAACGACGATGGGCACGGCCTGGGACGCGCTCGAAGAAGACGAGCTGGGCTCGATCGAGTCCGGCAAGCTGGCCGATCTGGTCGTATTGTCGGCCGATTACCTCACCGTCCCCGAGGAAGCGTTGCGGCAGATCGAGTCTGTCCTGACGATCATCGGCGGCGAAGTCGTTTATTCGGACGGCAGTCTGATCGACTGCGGCGCGGAGGGCGCGTGGTATCGCGACACGCCGGGTGCGACGTGCCCGATCTAGACTCGAATAACCCGATTTCGACTCGTGCGCTGCCGAGCCTGATTGTTTTTCTGGCGGTGACATTCGCGGTCGCGGCTTTCGGCGCGCAGTTCACGCCCGGACCCTGGTATGAATCGCTGGTGAAACCGGCATGGAATCCGCCGAACTGGATTTTCGCCCCGGTCTGGTCGGTGCTCTACGCCATGATGGGCATTGCCGCCTGGCTCGTCTGGTGGCAGGTGCGATCGCTGGGCTTGCCGATGTTCCTCTGGTTCGGTCAACTCGTTCTCAACGCGATGTGGTCATGGCTCTTTTTCGGTCTCGAGCGGCTCGATCTCGCGGCCCTCGAGATCGTGTTCTTGCTGAGCGCGATCGTCGCCACGACGATCGCGTTTTTTCGTGTCCATTGGCCTGCAGGGACGCTACTGATTCCCTACGCAGCTTGGGTTTCTTTCGCAACTGTGCTCAACTTCGCTATCTGGCGGCTCAACAGCTAACGTCGCCGGCTCTTTCGAAGCGTTAATCACCGGGCACTCCCCAACTCCCGGGCGAACGATCGGCCGCACCGCGGACCCGTCGCCGGGCTAGGTGAGTATTAAATTTAAAACTTTTGTGACTTTTCCCGCGCTGCGCTGGTCCATGACTGGAAGATTCAGAACTGATCGGGATTCCCGAGGAGACCTATATGAAAAAATTCGCAGTCGTCGTCGCCGCGATCGCAGGGCTGATCGCGTCATCCGGCGTTAGGGCGGGAGCCCAGGGCGGGCAGGCCTACGTTGATGTGCTCGCGTCGTTTATCAAGGCGGATCAGATGCGCAACGTCGATGACCACGCGGGCGGCGGACGTCTGGGCTTTGGTGTCGCGGTCAGCGAGAACTGGAACCTCCAGGCGAACATCGCGCGCGCCAATCTCGACGGCACGCCCGGCCAGGAGCTTGCCGAAATCGGTATGGATTTCCAGCGCGTGTTCGGGCGCTCCGAAGCGCTTTCGCCTTATCTGTTTTTCGGCATCAGTCAGCTCGACGTCGATCTGCAAAACGGCCCGAGTTCCGACGGCACAGCATTCGCGTTCGGTGGCGGCGTGCGCGCCGACGCGTTCGGCAGCGATCGCGTCGCGATTGCGCTCGAGTACCGCTACCGTCGCGACGATGTATTCCCTAACGACCTGAGCGACCAAATCCTAAGCTTTGGACTGCACATCCCTTTCGGCCGCTCGACACCGCCCGCACCGGTCGACGGGGATGCCGATAACGACGGCGTGCCGAACTCGGTAGATCAATGCGCCGGTACGCCGATGGGTCGCGTCGTGAACGGCGTTGGCTGCGAACTCGACGGCGACAATGACGGCGTGGCCGATGGCATGGACCAGTGCCCTAACACGGTTGCCGGTGCGGTCGTCGACACTCGCGGTTGCGCGCTCGACGGTGACGGCGATGGCGTGCCGAATGGGGTGGACCAGTGTACGAATACGAGAGCCGGCGCGCAGGTCGACGCACGAGGTTGCGAGGGCGACGGCGACAATGACGGTGTACTAAACGGCGTCGACGCATGCCCGGACACGACCGCAGGTGCGCTGGTCGATGTGCGCGGATGCGAGATCACCGATGAGATCACTTTGCCGAGCGTGCAGTTCGAGACGAATTCGGCCACGCTGCTGGCGGGTGCCCAGGCGTCTCTCGATGATGCCGTTGTCACGCTGAATCGCTATCCGGAACTTATCGTCGAAGTCGCGGGGCACACCGACACCGACGGCGCTGAAGCCTATAACCAGGCGTTGTCGCAAGACCGAGCGCAAACGGTACTGAACTATCTGGTCGAGGCCGGGATCGATGCGTCGCGGCTCAGCGCGCAGGGATATGGCGAAAG
>JAHEKF010000044.1 GCA_024638465.1 Rhodospirillaceae bacterium
TAAACTAACGCGCGATGACGAACCCACTTGCGGTCAATTTCTGCGGCCTGAACCTGACTTCCCCTGTCGTACTTCTTTCGGGCTGCGTCGGCTTCGGTGAGGAATACACGCGAGTCGAAGGCTTCTCGAATCGCGACGTCGGCGCCATCATCCTGAAGGGCACGACGAAAAACCCGCGCCTCGGCAATCCACCACACCGGCTTTGGGAGACACCGGAGGGAATGCTGAATGCGATCGGCCTGCAGAATCCGGGCGTCGATAGAGTCGTTGACGACATCCTGCCGACACTGGATTTTTCGGAGACCCGCTTTTTCGCCAACGTCTGTGGATCGACGATCGAGGAATATGCCGAGGTCACGAGACGATTCCACGAGTCGCCGATCGATGGCATGGAGATCAACATCTCTTGTCCGAACGTCAAGGAAGGCGGGGTTGCCTTCGGTAATTATCCGGAGATGTCGGCGCGTGTCGTCGCGGCGTGTCGCGCCGAAACCGACAAACCGCTGATCACCAAACTGTCACCCAACCAGACCGACATCGCGGCCAACGCAAGCGCATGTATGGATGCAGGCACCGACGGATTTGCCGTCATCAATACGATCATGGGGATGGCAATTGATGTCGAGTCGCGCACGCCCATCATCGGTAACGTACAGGGTGGCCTGTCGGGCCCGGCGATCAGGCCGGTCGCGCTTCTCAAGGTACATCAGGTCTATCAGGAGGCCGGACCACGAAACGTTCCGATAATTGGCCAGGGTGGTATTCGTTCGGCGCAGGACGCGCTCGAGTTCCTGATCGCCGGTGCGACCACAGTGGGACTCGGAACGAGTCTCTTCTATGACCCGATGGCAGCAAAACTAATCAACGCGGGAATCGAAGATTACCTCGGAAGGCACGGAATAACGTCGGTCGCCGATCTGGTCGGCACGCTGGACATCGCTGACCGCAGAAACCGGCAACTGAGCGGCTAGTCGCGCCCGATACTAGTATTTTTCTGGAACGTCAGTCTCGTCGTCCCGAGCACGACGACGTCACCCGTTCTGAAAATATGTCGCTTGACGATATCAGCATTGACGACCATTCCGTTCATGCTGCTCACATCTTCGATAACGGGACCCGCGCTGCCAATCGCGATTCGCGCATGATTGCGGCTCACGAACTCGCTGTTTATCTGGATGTCGCTCTTGGCGGAACGGCCGATGGTGATGTCGCGATCGAATACCGGGTACCGTAGTGTGTGGCCGCCCTGAAACGTCACGATCAGCGTGCCGTGTCTGCCATCGTTCGCGGGCTCGGCCAGTTCCGTCAGCGGCAGCATCGCTTCCGGTGACACCATATCGACGACCTCGCCAACAGCCTGTTTCTGTACCGCCGTATCGTCGAGCTCGAAGGCGATTTTGTCGCGCGCCTCGTCGGTCAGAACGACCGTCTCGGCCATCAGTTCCTCGAGCGAGTTGAGCTCCGGCCGAAGACCAGGCCGCCTGCTCCGGTCGCACGCCAACCGGTCCGAGCCGTTCGCCAGCCGATCGATTTCAGCAAGCCGGACAGCGAGTCGGTCACGCTGACACGTCAGCTCGTTGAGATTCCCCTGGAATTCCCGCAGCAGCGCCGCCCGCTCTTCGGACCGGGTCTGGAGTGCCGCCAGGTCGCGCTCCTCGAGGTCGTTCGCGGCATCGTCCTCGATCGTCTTTTGCTCAGCGAGAACGGCCTGCAAGTCGCGAGTCGTGTCGAGACCGTTTTCGGAATCGCCGATCTTCGCATCGAGCTTTTTGAGCTTCGAGCGCAGATTGTTCGCCAATCGCTGCTCGGTCAGCAAAGCATCATTGAGCTGGGTGATCTCCCTGTCGCGCCGCTCGAGAGCCGTTTCCAGATTTTCGGAACTGTCGTCCGAATCGGTTTGCGCTTCTGCAGCAGCTTCGTTGGCGAGGCCCGCTTCTTTGTCCGCCATATCCCCGGGAATCCTCGATTGATTACGAATCGATTGTAGTGACGGGTTGGCGCGTTTCACGTGAACCGTGTTCGATCTGGGAGGCCGGGTCACGGATTAACGTGAGCCACGTCACACTGCGCTGATGAGCGGGCGCTTGTCGCGGTCAGCGCATGTGCAGCTCGACGACATCCGCATCGGCCAGCACGTGTTCCGGGCCAACCTGTTGCCCGTCGAAAACGCCGCTTCCCCATGCGCGCGCATACTTGACGGAGCCCGCGAAATCCTTGTGCACCATCCGCGCAACATCCAGAACCGTTGCGCCGGCTCTGACCGTAAACGGTCTGTCCATCTCGGGTGCTTTACCCGGAGCCTTGGTGTAGACGCGAACGATCTCGAGCCCCTTGAACAGCAGCGGGCCGATATCGTCGAGGTTTTTGCCGGTCGCTACCGATGTCATGACAGCGGGAAAATCGACACCCGTCAGCTCCTCGAGTACCACAAGATCTTCCGGGTCGGGATTCAGATCCAGCTTGTTCGCCACAAGGAGGGTTGGCAGATAGATTCGGAACGGGTCGGGCGTTTCATCGTCCTGGCCGCCATCCGCTTCGCCGGCCGCGAGCCCGGGCCATGCCTCAACGAGCGACACCCTCTTCTCGTCGAGACGCCCCAGTATCGTCAGGACATGGTCGGTGCAATTCGGATCGGCGATGTCGACGACGAGCAATGCAGCGTCGGCTGGCTGCAATGCGTTGACGAACCAGCTATCCATAAAGTCTTCCGAGATCGGCGGCAGGTCGACGAGCTGAAAATGTACATCCCTGAACGGCAACATCCCGGGCATCGGTTCGTGGGTCGTGCGAGGATACGGGCCAACTTCGGCGCGCGATCCCGTCAGCGCAACGTGCAAACTCGATTTGCCCGAGTTGGGCGGACCGATGATGGCGATCTGCGCAGCGCCCTCGGGACGCACGGAATGCACGGGCCCGGAACGGCTTCCGCCTTTCTTCGGCCCGGACAGGTCCTCGGTCAGCTGCTTGATTCGGCTCTTGATATCAGCCTGGAGATGCTCCGTTCCCTTGTGCTTCGGAATCGTCCTGAGCATTTCCTTGAGACAGCCGAGCCGGTCCTTGTCGTCCCGGGCGGCTCGGAACGCCTGTTCGGCCTTCTTGTAGTCGGGGCTTAAATTAGCAGGCATCGCGTCCTCTGGCAGTCGATTATGCATTAGCGGCGACTTGCCCGCGGCGGTCGAGTCGTGTATCAGAGCCATGCCGACAGACTTTCTCTATTCGAGTGACCATACACGCGACAGCCATTGTCTCTGATCAGGCGGAGCTTGCGCCCGACGTCGAGGTCGGCGCCTATACCGTCATCGATGGCGATGTATCGATCGGGGCCGGCAACGTCATCGACTCCCACGTCAGAATCGGCAGCCGTTTCGGCAAGGTTACGATCGGCGAGCGCAACTATATCCAGAGCGGCGCTACGCTGGGTGGACCGCCCCAGGATTGGAGTTACGAGGACGATGAAACGCGGCTAGAGATCGGTGACCGCAATCGTGTCGGCGAATACGCATCTCTGAATCTCGGCTCGAAGAAAGGCGGCGGTGTCACCCGGCTCGGTAACGGCACTTTTCTCATGGCGTATTCGCACGTCGGCCATGACTGCCAGATCGGCGACGATGTCGTACTGACGAATCTGGCTCATCTTGCCGGGCACGTGTCTGTCGGGCACGGCGCGGTCGTGGGCGGCATGACCGGAATCACGCAGTTCGCAAGGATCGGGAAATGGGCATTCGTCGCCGCGGGCGCGCTGGTCAATAAGGATATCCTTCCGTACTCGATTGCCGAGGGCCAGTGGGCGAAACCCAGAGCGACAAACAAAATAGGCCTGAAGCGCGCTGGCTTCGGCGCGAGCGAAGTGCAGGAGATCGATAAAGCGATTCGGATTCTGAAGCGCCGCGGCAGCACGCTCGATGCGGCGGCGATTCGAATTCGCGAGGACTGCGAAATGAATGAGCACGTCGAGGAGCTGTTGAGCTTCATCGCGTCATCGGAACGAGGCATCGCGCGAGCGTGAGCAAAGTTCGAACCGCAGTCATCGGGGCCGGCTATCTGGGTCGCTTTCACGCGCAAAAATTCGCGTCGATAACGGCAGCAGAGCTGGTCGGTATCTGTGACATCGATGCCGCCTCCGGGCAGGTGCTGGCCGACGAGTGCGGAACCGCGTACTACGCGGACTATCGCGATCTCGCGGGCAAGGTCGACGCGATCGTCGTCGCTGCGGACACTTCTGCGCACTTCAGCATCGCCAGGTTCTTTCTCGAGGAAAATGTGCACGTCTTCGTCGAAAAACCGATGACCAGTACCAGCGATGAAGGACGGCAACTGACTTCGCTAGCGGAGAACAACCGGCTGAAGCTTCAGGTCGGCCACATCGAGCGCTTCAATCCAGCACTCCTCTCCGCGCGGGACCGGCTCACGGGTGTGCAGTTTATCGAGTGTCACAGGCTGGCTCCGTTCAAGGGGCGTAGCGCGGACGTCAATGTCGTACTCGATCTCATGATTCACGACCTGGACGTTATCCTGTCGCTGGTGGACGGCCGTCCAGCGCTCGTTTCGGCCGTCGGTATTTCTGTTCTGACGCGCAGTGTCGACATCGCGAATGCGCGAATCGAGTTCGATACCGGCGCGATTGCAAATGTAACGGCGTCACGAGTTTCGACCGGTACGCAGCGAAAGTTTCGCGTCTTTCACAAGAATCAGTATCTGTCGATCGACTTTGACGGCGGTGAGGTACAGCTGGTGTCGAGCGTCACGACACCGGATAGCGAACCATCGCTGAATCAGGAAAGCTGGAGTCTCGAAAAAGGCGACGCGCTGGCAGCTGAAGTCAACTCTTTCATCGACGCGATAGTCTCCGACCGGCCTTGCGAGGTAACCGGGCGCGATGGAGTCGCGGCGCTCGAGCTCGCGGAAGCGATTATCGAGGATATCGAGCGGCGCGCCTTTTAAGCGTCGTCTATCCCGAGCTCCCGGATCTTGCGGGTCAGCGTGTTACGGCCCCACCCCAGCAATTTCGCCGCCTCCAGCCTCTTGCCACGAGCACGCCTGAGCGCGGCCCGTATCAGCGTTCGCTCGAACGCCGGCAATGCTTCATCGAGCAACGGCGCGCCGTCTTCTCGCAGCGCCCGGTCAGCCCATCTGGCCAGGTCCGCCGTCCAGTCGCCCGCTTCATCGGCATGTGCTGCCCCTCCGAGATCCTGCGGCAGATCCCGTTCCGTGATCTCGCGTCCCGCGGCGATTGCCGTCATCCTTCGGCAGATGTTCACGAGTTCGCGGACGTTGCCCGGCCAGTCATAACTCGTCAGCAACTCGATTGCTCCCGGACTCAGCGTCTTCGCAGCAACCGCAAGTTCACCGGCCGCCTGCCCGAGGTAATAGCGCGCGAGTTCGGGTATGTCTTCTCGCCGATCGCGCAGCGCCGGAACTTCGATGCGCATCACATTGAGCCGGTGAAACAGATCTTCGCGAAATCGTCCTTCCTTGACGGCCTGCGCCAGATCCTGATGCGTCGCCGCAATGACGCGCACGTCGACACGGACGGCTGTCTGTCCACCGACCCGAAAGAACTCATTCTCCGCGAGAACCCGCAATAACCGGGTCTGCAGCTCCACGGACATATCACCGATTTCGTCCAGAAACAGCGAGCCTCCGTCGGCTTGTTCGAAGCGCCCGATTCGGCGCTTGTCGGCGCCGGTAAAGGCGCCCTTTTCGTGGCCAAATATCTCCGATTCGAGCAGTTCCGCAGCAATCGCAGACGTGTTCAACGCGATGAAAGGCTGCGCGGCACGCGGCGAATTTTCGTGCAGTGCCTGGGCGACAAGCTCCTTTCCGGTTCCGGACTCGCCGGTAATCAGGACCGTCATGCTCGAGCGAGACAATCTGCCGATCGCGCGGAAAACTTCCTGCATCGCTGGCGCCTGCCCGATCATTCTCGGAGCAGCTATTGCGTCACCCGCACCGGCCACGGCACCGTTCTGTCGCGCCGCTCGCGAAACGAGCTCGATCGCTTCGTCGATGTCGAACGGTTTCGGCAGATACTCGAACGCACCGCTCTGATAGGCCGACACCGCACTATCGAGATCTGAATGGGCCGTGATCACGATTACCGGAAGATCGGGATCGCGCTCCGCCAGTCGTTCCATGAGTTCCAGCCCGGACATCCCGGGCATTCGGATATCGGTTACCAGGACGTCCGGCTTTTCGAGATCCAGCGCCTTGAAGAATGCTTCGCCGCTTTCGAAGCAGCGCGGGATCATATTGGCCTGCTTGAGCGCCTGCTCCAGCACCCAGCGCACGGATTCATCGTCGTCGACGACCCAGACCGACAATCCCAGCGTCGCCATCAGCCGGCTCCCTCGTCGTTACTGATGGGTAAGCGCAGCTGAAATACCGTGGCGCCCGGCCGGCTCGAGAACTCGATCAGCCCGCCATTACGACTGACGAGATCCTGAGCGATTGTCAGACCGAGGCCGGTCCCGGTATCACTTCCGGTAACGAGCGGATAGAAGATAGTTTCCTTGAGCTCGTCCGGGATACCCGGTCCGTCGTCCTCTACTTCCATTGACAGGACGAGCCGGTGCTTGCACCCGCCGAGCGTGTAGTTCGTGAGCGCGCGGGTTCGCAACGTCAGATGGCCCGCGTCACCGATGGCCTGCAGCGCGTTTCTCGCGAGATTGAGGTAAGCCTGAACGAGCTGATCGCGATCGGCCGATGTGGGCGGCAGGCTGGGATCGTAGTCACGCGTGAGGACGACGCCGTCCGGCTTCTCGCCTTCGATCAGCGTACCGACATGCTCGGTGATCTCGTGCGGGTTGAACGAAGCGATTTTCGGTTCGCCGCCGGCACGAAGAATGCCGTCGACCAGTGCCGCGAGACGATCGGCTTCCTCAATGATCACATCAGTGTATGCCTTGAGCTCGGTCCCCGGAAGCTGCCTTTCCAGAAGCTGGGCCGCGCCGCGTAACCCACCGAGTGGATTCTTTACCTCGTGAGCGAGTTGCCGAATGATCCGCCGGCTGATGCGCTGCTGCGCGACGAGTTCGGCTTCCCTGCGAACCTGGCGATCACGCTGAGTGTCGAAGAGTTCCAGCAGCAAGCGGTTCTGGCGATCGTCCAGCAACGAAACATAACAGTCCATGATCACCTCATGGCTACCGACTCGCGCCGATATTTCGCGGCAAACGTAAGTTACACCGTCTTGCAAAGCTCGCTGACAGAGCGCCGTGAGCTCCTCGGGTGGAATGACGAGATCGCCGACCGGGCGGCCGCGCGATTGACGAAGGCTCACACCAAGCAAGCTCTCCGCGGCAGCGTTCAGATACAGCACCTTGAGATCGTCCCCGAGCACGGCGACGGCCGTCGTGAGTCCGCCGAGAATCTCATCTGAACCGGGCGCCTGCGCACCGCCGGTCAAACGTGATTTTCGCGCAGACGCTGGCGTCGCCGAGCCGGTGGTTACCGCGGTGGCGGTGGTGGCGGTGGTGGCGGCGGTCCGCCCGGAGGGGGGCGAACGTTCGGGTTGTTCGGATTCAGCAGCGAGGTCTGCTGCACCATGACCGTCACCGGAACCGAACGCAGAATCTCCGTACCCTGCGCGTCGACGATCACGGCCTGCAGCGTGTGCTGGCCGCGAAATACGTCTGTGAGCTGGAATTGCCGGCTCATCGCCGGAGTAGCCGCTAGCTCGCCATCCAGATACAGGCCGAGGCGATGCCCGGCCTGAAGTGCGGGCGCGACCTCCAGCGTGACGTCGAGAACCCCGCCGATGTTCCACAGGGTTTCCTGGTGAGCCGGCTGGACGACATTCAGCGCCGTGTAGCGATCGGCCGGGTCCGCTGGCGCTTCCGTGGCGGGAGGGCCCGGGCGAGTCCGCAGTCCGTCGAAGCCCTGGGCCGAGTCGAGCTGTATCACGTCCGCGCCAGGGAAGGGGCGATCCGAGTAGTGCGTCTGGCCGTTCTCGTCGACCCAGGTATAGGCCTCCTGGCCGCTGGCGCCGGTAGTGAGCAAGGATATTAGGATCAGCCACTTGTACATACCCCAAGCTTAGCGCCAATAACAGCCCCCTGCCACGGAACTACGGCGGGATTCTGCAACAGAATCCCGCCGCTTCGATTTAACAGAATCCGGGTCCGGTCAGGGCCTAGAGGCTGTAGTACAGCTGAAACTCGACCGGATGCGTCGTCTTCCTGATCAGCGTGACGTCGTCGCTCTTAAGAGCGATATACGCATCGATGAGATCATCCGACATGACGTCGCCAGCCTTGAGAAAGTCGCGGTCAGCGTCGAGCGAGTTCAGCGCTTCCTCGAGCGAGAAGCAGACTGTCGGCAGCCCGGCCTCCTCCTCTGGCGAGAGGTCGTAGAGATCCTTATCCATCGCTTCGCCCGGATCGATCTTGTTCTGGATCCCGTCGAGGCCCGCCATCAGCATGGCCGTGAAAGCGAAGTAGGGGTTACCCGTGGAATCCGGGAACCGAACTTCGATGCGCCGGGCTTTCGGATTCGCCACGTAAGGTATTCGAATCGAAGCCGAACGGTTACGAGCCGAGTAAGCCAGGAACGTCGGCGCCTCGAAACCGGGGACGAGTCGCTTGTAACTGTTCGTCGTAGCATTCGTAAAAGCGTTGATCGCCTTGGCATGCTTGAGGATTCCGCCGATATAGTGCATCGCGGTCTCGGACAGACCACCATAGCCGTCACCCGTGAACAGATTCTTGCCGTCCTTCGTCAAAGACTGATGCACGTGCGCGCCGTTACCGTTGTCGTCGACGAGCGGCTTCGGCATGAAGGTCGCCGTCTTGCCGTAGGAATGAGCGACATTCATGATCACGTACTTGAGTATCTGGACTTCGTCACCCTTGTTCACAAGCGAATTGAACCTGACACCGATCTCACCCTGGCCGCCGGTCGCGACTTCATGGTGGTGGACTTCGGTCGTCAGCCCCATTTCCTCCAGCGCGAGACACATCGCCGAACGGATGTCATGCAGCGAATCGACGGGCGGGACGGGGAAGTAGCCTCCCTTGACGCCCGGACGGTGACCGATGTTGCCGTCCTCGTATTCCTTCGTCGAATGCCAGTGAGCTTCCTGCGATTCAACCGCGTAGAAAGCACCCTGCATCGTCGAGCCCCAGCGCACGTCGTCGAATACGAAAAATTCGTTTTCCGGGCCGAAGAAAGCCTCGTCGGCGATTCCGCTCGACTGCATGTAGGCTTCCGCACGCTTCGCGGCCGATCGCGGGCAACGATCATAGCCCTGCATCGTCATAGGCTCTACAACGTCGCAACGCAGGTTCAATGTCGTCTCTTCGGAGAAGATGTCGATCACCGCCGTCGGCGTATCCGGCATCAGGATCATGTCGGATTCGTTGATCCCCTTCCAACCGCTGATGGAAGAGCCGTCGAACATCTTGCCTTCGTCGTAGAAGGCGTCGTCGATCTGATGCGTCGGTATTGTGACGTGCTGTTCCTTGCCGCGAGTGTCGGTAAATCTCAGGTCAACGAATTTGACGTTCTTTTCTTTTACTAGCTTCTGGATGTCGTCCGGCGACATGTCGTTTCCTCCATTACATTCCGTTATCGATTGCTCAAGTCAGTCGCGATCCCCGGCCGACGCTTCGTTTCGCGATGGCCGAACGAGCCGCAGACGGCTCAAGCCCCGCGACGTCGTTCGCAGGCGCAAACCTGGTCAGGATTCAGAACTGTTGCAGTATTTGTGCCAGCCCGTGAGCCGCCGTAAGCTATTGTTTTATTTAGTCGATGCAGCAACACCCTGGGACGAGAGTGCTCCAGGATGGTGCGGGCGCCCGCCTATCATGCCCTAGATCGGTGCGTAAAGGGAACTGCCGCTCGCGGCCGGGGCTCGCTTCTAACGCGCTGATGGCTATACTGGCGCGCTTTGCGCGCGAACGGTGAACGCCGTCGGAGATTACACATGGTGTCGATGGACAAGCTGGTTTCGCTCTGTAAACGCCGCGGCTACGTATTCCCTTCCAGCGATATCTACGGCGGCCTCAACGGCTGCTGGGACTACGGTCCGCTCGGCGTCGAACTCAAACGCAACATCAAGTCGGCCTGGTGGGACGACATGATCGGGCATCATGATCAGACCGACACACCGGCGGGCGCGCCGTCAGCTTACGACATGGTCGGGCTTGATTGCTCCATCCTCATGAATCCGGCGGTCTGGGAGGCCAGTGGTCATGTCGGTGGATTCAACGACCCGATGGTGGACTGCCGTGAAACCAAGACCCGCTACCGCGCCGACCAGCTCGTTGTCTTTCGAATGGAATCCGACGCCGGACCCCGGGATGACGATCTGCTGTTTGCCGCCCCCGGAGAAGCCGGGATAACGCCCGAGGAAGAACTGATTGCGCCCCATCGCAAGCGCATCAAGTCCATTACGAAGCGAGGCGGCGAGTACCGCCTGGTTCCGGTCGAAGAAGGTCTCACCGACGAAGCCATTCGTGAACGGGTGTTCGCGCCAGGCGCCAGAGAGCCTGGCACACTGACGGCGCCACGTGCCTTCAACCTCATGTTCAAAACGCATGTAGGCGCACTCGAGAACAAATCGAGCGTCGCCTACCTTCGGCCTGAAACCGCGCAGGGCATCTTCGTCAACTTCAAGAGCGTTTGCGATACCGCGCGGGTCCGCGTCCCTTTCGGTATCGGCCAGATCGGCAAGGCGTTCCGGAATGAAATCAACCCCCGCAATTTCACATTTCGCAGCCGTGAGTTCGAACAGATGGAGATCGAGTTCTTCTGCCGTGCCGAGGAAGCGGATCGCTGGTATAGCTATTGGCGTGACCGCCGTTTCCAATGGTACGTCGATCTGGGCTTGAGTACCGCCAGGCTGCGCCTGCGTGAACACGACAGAGACGAACTCGCGCATTACGCTGCTGCCTGTGCGGACGTCGAATACGAATTTCCTTTTGGCCTCAGCGAGCTCGAGGGAATAGCCAATCGAACGGACTTCGATCTCCGTCAGCATGCGGAGTCCAGCGGGAAAGATCTGCGTTACTTCGACGATCAGGAGCCCGACAAGGACAAGCGTCGATACCTGCCGTTCGTAATCGAACCTTCGGCTGGCGCTGACCGCGCCGCATTGGCGTTCCTCTGCGATGCCTATACCGAGGACGAAGTTGGCGGCGAAAGTCGAACCGTGCTGAAACTGCACCCTCGTCTCGCGCCGATTAAAGCAGCTGTCTTCCCGCTCGTGAAAAAGGACGGCATGCCCGAGCGCGCGTTAAAGCTCTACCGCGCTTTGCGCCATGAATTCGCGACAGCCTACGACGAAAAAGGTGCGATCGGCCGGCGCTATCGTCGCCAGGACGAAGCCGGCACGCCGTTTTGTATCACGGTCGACGGCGACACACTGAATGACGACACGGTGACGGTGCGTGATCGCGACAGCTGTGAGCAGGTTCGGATTCCCGCAACCGAAGCAGCAGCTCGAATTCGCGACCGGCTTCGCAGCTGACGAAGCAGGCGAATCCGGGGCCTCTGATGGCAGCACCGTCCGATCTCATCGTTCTCGACCGCGACGGTGTCATCAATGAAGATTCGGTCAATTACATCAAGTCTCCCGAGGAATGGATGCCGTTGGCGGGCAGCATCGAGGCAATCGCCGAGCTGACCCGGGCGGCCTTTCGCATCGTGGTCGTCAGTAATCAGTCGGGAATCGGCCGGGGCTTGTTTGCGCCCAAGGACCTCGAGGCGATTCACGAAAAAATGAACAACGCAGTCGCCGGAGCTGGCGGGAAGATCGCGGGAATCTACTACTGCCCTCACAGGCCTGACGAAAAATGCGTTTGCCGGAAGCCCCGAACCGCGCTTCTCGAGCGCGTCTCCGAGGACTTCGGTGCGTCGCTCGCGGGCGTCCCGCTCATAGGAGACAAGTCCGCGGATCTCGAACTCGCTCGTCGCGTTAATGCGCGCCCGATACTCGTCCTTACGGGATACGGCAACGAAGCGGCCGCCGAAGCGACCGCGGCAGGCGTCGAGGTCTACCCGAACCTGGCGGCTGCAGCCCGCGTGCTGATCGCAGAGCGCGGAAAATGAGCCGTCGTGAAAGTTTGTCGGGTTCCATCGTATTTACGCTGTTTCTGTTCGGTTCCGTCCCTTTCTACGGCGTCGTCGCTTTGTTGCTCGGTGCCGTCTCCACGCGCTGGACCTACCGGATCGCCGTGATGTGGTCGCGAACCGTGCTGCATCTTTTGCGAAGGCTTTGCGGACTCGACTACACCGTCGAGGGGCTCGAACATATGAAGCACAACAACTGTGTCGTGCTGCTGAAACACTCCTCGGCCTGGGAAACGATTGCTCAGCTCGCGATTTTTCCGAGACAAACCTGGGTCTTGAAGCGCGAGTTACTCTGGGCGCCGGTACTGGGATGGGTCCTGTTGCTGCTACGCCCTATTGCAATCAATCGCAAAGCGGGTCGTGCCGCGGTCGAGCAGGTAGTCGCTTCCGGGATGCGGCGCCTCGACGAAGGCTATTGGGTAATGATTTTTCCAGAAGGTACCCGCGTTGCGGCCGGGCAGGTTGGACGCTACGGACTGAGCGGCGCGCTGCTGGCGATCGAGTCCGGCCGTCCCGTGATTCCGGTAGCTCACAATGCTGGGGCGTACTGGCCGCGCCGCGGCTGGCGCAAAAGGCCCGGTACGATACGCGTGAAAATCGGCGCGCCTATCTCGACCGATGGCCGCTCAGCCCGCGAACTCACCGAAGAGGTTCGGCAATGGATCGAGACCGAAGTAGCGTCAATGTCAGATGTCTAAATTGGAGACGGCCAACGCGTTACGTTCGATAAAATCGCGTCGCGGTTCGACCTGATCGCCCATCAGCGTCGTGAAGATCTCATCGGCCGCTACCGCATCTTCGACACGAACCTGCATTAGCCGGCGTGTCTCAGGATTGACGGTCGTCTCCCATAGCTGCTCCGGATTCATCTCGCCGAGACCTTTGTAGCGCTGGATATTCTGGCCCTGTTTGGCCTGAGTCATGAGCCAGTCAACAGCTTCGGGAAAGGTGTCGACGTCGGTACGTTCCTTACCCCGCGAGACATAGGCGCCCGGTTGCAGAAGATCCTTGAGTTTCGCGCCGATCGCAGCGATTCGCTTGTACTCGGGCGATCTGAAAAATCCCTGATGAATGATTTTTAGCGCAGTTACGCCGTGATGATCCCGGGAGACGACAATCGAGGCGGCATTGTCATCTTCGTGTTGCTGAACCTTTACGCTGTAGCGGGGGCCACCACCGTTCAATATCTTGAGACGCCTTTCGAGTTCCGCGCACCAGGACTCGAACGCAGCGCTGTTTTCGAGCTCTTCTTCCGTTATCTCGGGGAGCCACATCATCGCGCGAAGGACATTGTCGTCGTAGCGTCTTCCCCAGCGCTCGATGATGTTCTTGATCTCCATGTATTCGAGCGCGAGTTCTTCGAGCGGCTCGCCCTGAATCGGTGGCGCATCCGCGTTGACGTAGAGCTCGGCATCCTCGAGCGCGCTGGCGAGCAGGAGCTCGTTCAGTTCGGTATCGTCCTTTACGTAGTATTCCTGCTTGCCCCGCTTGAGCTTGTAAAGTGGTGGCTGCGCGATGAACACATGGCCGCGCTCGATCAGCGGTAACATCTGCCGGTAAAAGAACGTCAACAACAGCGTTCGGATATGTGAACCGTCCACGTCCGCGTCGGTCATGATAATTATGCGGTGATAACGGAGCTTGTCCGGTTCGAAGTCAGCGCGGCCGATACCACAACCGAGCGCCGTGATCAGCGTCCCAACTTCCGGAGACTGCAGCATCTTGTCGAAGCGCGCTTTCTCTACGTTGAGAATTTTTCCCTTCAGCGGCAGGATCGCCTGCGTTCGCCGATCCCGGCCTTGTTTGGCCGAGCCGCCTGCTGAATCGCCCTCGACGAGAAACAATTCCGACAGCGCCGGGTCTTTCTCCTGGCAATCCGCGAGTTTTCCCGGCAATCCGGCGACATCGAGCGCGCCTTTTCGACGCGTCATTTCCCGTGCCTTGCGCGCTGCCTCACGCGCTCGCGCAGCTTCGATAATCTTGCCGACGATCACCTTGGCTTCAGCCGGGTGTTCCAGTAAGAAATCCTCGAGTTGTGAACCGACGACGGATTCTACGGCGCCCTTGACTTCGGACGATACGAGCTTGTCCTTCGTTTGCGACGAAAATTTGGGATCCGGCAACTTCACCGACAGAACGGCCGTAAGGCCCTCACGCGCATCGTCTCCGCTCGTGGAGACTTTTTCCTTTTTGCCGATACCTTCTTTTTCGATGTAAACGTTTAGCGAGCGTGTGAGAGCACCGCGAAAGCCGGCTAGATGGGTGCCGCCGTCGCGCTGCGGAATATTGTTGGTGTAACAGAAGGTGCCCTCCTGATAGCCATCGTTCCATTGCAAGGCAACTTCGACCTGGACATCGTCTCGACTTTCCTGGAAATGAACGATGGTTGGATGTATCGGCGTCTTGTTCCGATTGAGGTGTTCGACGAAAGCCTGGATGCCGCCCTGGTATTCGAAAACATCGCTACGATCGTCGCGTTCGTCCGTTAGCGCTATCCGCACCCCGGAGTTCAGAAACGACAGCTCGCGCAACCGTTTCGTCAGCGTGTCGTAATCGAACTCGATGTTCGAGAACACGTCCGAGCTGGGTTTGAAACGAATCGCGGTGCCCGTCTTGTCGGTATCGCCGGATACGGCCAGGTCTTCTACCGGCTCTCCCATCGAGTAGGTCTGCCGATAGACCTTACCGGCTCGCTCGATCTTCAGAGAAAGTGTCTCCGACAGCGCGTTGACGACGGATACACCGACACCGTGAAGCCCGCCGGACACTTTGTAGGAGTTGTCGTCGAACTTACCGCCGGCGTGCAGCACGGTCATGATGACCTCGGCCGCTGAACGGCCTTCATCCGGATGAATGTCTACCGGAATACCGCGACCGTCGTCCGCAACCGTGATGGACTCGTCCGCGTGAATGATGACCGAAATCTCGCTGCAGTGACCGGCCAGTGCTTCGTCGATCGAGTTGTCGACGACCTCGAAAACCATGTGATGTAAGCCCGAACCGTCATCGGTGTCGCCGATGTACATTCCGGGTCGTTTCCGAACGGCTTCAAGGCCCTTTAAGACCTTGATATTCCTGGAAGTATAGTCGTCTTGGCTCATGTAACAACCGATCGCTGGGTAAACCGGCTAATTATACCATTGCAGTGACTCTTCCTTGCTCTATATAGAGCACCGGAGCGTCTTTTTTCGGCGCCAGCGAAGTCTCGCTCAGACCCGTCAAAATAAGCTGCGCCGGCAAACCGTCGAGCGCGCTGAGTAGCGCCTGCAGCGCGGCCTGATCGAGCTCGGCAGCGGGGTCATCGACCAGCAGAACGCCGCCCTCCCCGTGCGCTTTTGCAAACACGCGAATTTGCGCGAGGATCAACGCTGCCGCGACGAGTTTCTGTTGGCCACGCGAGATCTCCTCACGAACACCGCGGGCCCCGAGGCTGACGCGGAGATCCGCGCGATGCGGGCCGACATGGGTCAAACCGAACGACCGATCCTTTTTTTCCGATGCCTGCAGCGCGTGCTCGAGCGTGGCGCCCTCCGCCCAACCGCTGCGGTAATCGATCTCGATCGCACTGCCGAGCAGCGACTCGCTGAAATCAGCGAATTCTCGATTAAGATCATTTTCGTAGCTTTTACGCGCATGATCGACGACGTTAGCGACTTTTAGCAGCGGCTCTTGCCATGCCGAAAGATCCTGGCCTTGCTTCAGTGCCGCGTTTCGCTGCCCGAGGATTCGCCGGTATCGGCGCCAGTTGTCGAGATAGGATGGTTCCACGTGGAACACTCCCCAATCGAGAAATCGCCGCCGTTCGCTCGGCCCACCCTCGATGAGACGGTGCATCGTCGGCTCGATCACGTGAACCGGCAAGACCGTCGCCAGCGCCGACATACCGCGAGCTGGCTCACCGTCGAGGTGCACCTGAAAACCACTGGAATCGAGCGCAACGCCCAGTCGCCGCCGCCCCGTCGCGCTGCCGAACTCGCCGTAAATCGAGAAACCCTGACTCCCGTGCTGAATCAGTCGGCGGGTCTGCCGGGTGCGAAACGAGCGCCCGCGCCCGAGCAGGTGAATCGCCTCGAGCACGCTGGTCTTACCCGCGCCATTGCGGCCAAACAGGTAATTACGTTGCGGGTCGAACTCCAGATCGACCGCTGTAAGGCAGCGGAAACCCTCGATCCGGACCCGTTCTAGCGGCACCGCGGAGACATCCGTTCGTGCCGCGTTCCCTACAGGCGCATCGGCATGACAACGAACTTGCTGGCTGCCGCACCGGACGCACGTATCAGGCAGCTCGAGTTGGTGTCTCCCAGACCTACCTGCACCTGCTCTTCATCGACAGCACCGAGCGCATCCAGCAAATAGGTCACGTTAAAGCCGATTTCCATGTTTTCACCGGAGTACTCGACCTCGACCGATTCCTCGGCTTCTTCCTGTTCCGGATTATTGGCCTGAATCGTCACGTTGTTTTCACCGAGGGCGAGCCGAACACCACGATATTTCTCGTTGGAAAGGATCGCCGCGCGCTGTAACGCATGCCTCAGCAGGTCGCGATCCGCCATGACGATATTCACCGGTTCGGCCGGCACCACGCGACCGTAGTCCGGAAACTTGCCGTCGATGAGCTTCGATGTGAAGCGAATACTGCCCACCTGGGCCTGGACATGATTCGGTCCGAGCGTAATCTGAATCTCGCCTTCGCCATCCAGGAGCCGCTGTAACTCGAGCACGCCCTTGCGCGGCACGATCAGCTGTTCGTTACGCTCCGCTGGCGCAGCCATCTTGATTTCCGCTAATGCCAGCCGGTGTCCATCCGTGGCGACCGCGCGCAGTGTGTCGCGGTCCGTCTCCAGCAGCAAACCGTTCAGGTAATAGCGAACGTCCTGCTGAGCCATCGAGAACTGCGTCTGTTCGAGCAATTGGCGGAAACCCTGCCGGTCCAGGGTCAGGGTCTGCTGCGTCGCGACTTCGTCGACTACCGGGAAGTCCGCGGCTGGCAGTGTCGAGAGCGTGAAACGGCTACGCCCGGCTTTGACGACAACACGCTGTCCGGTCACAGCGAAATCGATCGCGGCATTTTCCGGCAACGCACGGCAGATGTCGTGGAGTTTTCGCCCTGGTACCGTGATCTCCCCGGCCGTTTCAACGGCGACGTCGGTTTCGGCGCGAAGTTCGACTTCCAGATCGGTGGCTGTAACCGTCAGTTTGCCGTCATCTGTCGCCAGCAGGATGTTACTGAGAATGGGCATGGTCTGACGGCGTTCAACAACACCAATCACTGCGTGTAACGGTGTCAGTATCGCTTCGCGAGTTGCGCTGAATTTCATAACTGCTAATCCTGTAAATCGCTCTATTTATAGCTGTTATTAGCTATCGCTGATTCGGGGGAAAAGTCCAATATCTCTATATAAATCAGTAATATACAATACGTCTAACCATGGGTGTGGGGCGCATTTAACCTGTGGAATAACTGTGGAGAACCCAGCACCGCAGACTTCTCCACAGGTTATACATTCATCCCGTCAGGGTTCTCAACAGGTTGCCGTAGTCCTCAGCGACGCGCGTCTCCGTCTCGCGCAGAAGCTTGATGCGGCGGCATGCGTGCAGCACCGTTGTATGGTCTCGGCCGCCAAAAGCGTCACCTATCTCCGGAAGGCTATGCGTCGTCAGATCCTTCGCCAGCGCCATCGCTATCTGCCGTGGACGCGTAATCGACCGGCTGCGGCGTTTCGAATGCAAATCGGCTACTCGCATCTTGAAATATTCCGCGACGGTCTTTTGGATATTGTCGATCGTAACGAGCTTGTCCTGCAGGGCTAACAGATCGCGCAGCGCTTCCTTCGTGAACTCCAGCGTGATCGGGTGGCCCGTAAACTGGGAATTCGCGATAACCCGGCGCAATGCGCCTTCGAGTTCACGAACGTTCGATCGTATTCGCTGTGCAATGAAGAAAGCGACTTCCTCCGGTAGCGGGATCTCTTCAGAATCGGCCTTGCTCATGAGGATCGCGACGCTGGTCTCGAGCTCCGGCGGCTCGATCGCAACCGTCAGACCCCAGCCGAAACGTGACTTCAGCCGTTCCTCGAGTCCGGAAACTTCCTTGGGATAGCGATCGCAGGTCAGGATAATTTGCCGCTGACCTTCCAGTAAGGCATTGAAAGTATGAAAGAATTCTTCCTGGGACCGCTCCTTTCCGGCGAAGAACTGAATGTCGTCGATCAGGAGTGCGTCAAGCGAGCGGTAGGTCCGCTTGAAGTCTGCGATCGTGTTGTGCTGCAGACCGCGAACCATGTCGCCGACGAAACGTTCGGAGTGCACATAGGCAACATTTGCCGTCGGGTCACGCTCGAGGATTACATTGCCAACGGCGTGCATGAGATGGGTTTTACCCAGGCCGGTGCCACCGTAGATAAACAGCGGGTTATAAGCGCTGCCGGGATTGCGGCCAACCTGCATGGCGGCCGCACGGCCGAGCTGATTGCTCTTGCCTTCGACGAAATTATCGAAAGTGAAATTCGAGTCGAGCTGACTGCCGATAACGGGTCGCCGCGGCTGCGATACGGGCGCCGTGGACGCCGCAGCGACCAGCGGTGGTTTGCGGCTCCCGACCTCCAGTACTACCGGAACGTGTCCGGCGACCTTGATGATCGAGCTGAGGCAGTTCTCCTGAACCCAATCGACGACGAAACGATTCGGCGCGAGCAGTTTCAGCGCGCTGCCTTCGTCGACGGGCTGTAACGGCCGGATCCAGGTGTGAAATTGCTGTTCGGTTAGTTCGAGTTCCAGTGTACGCAGACACTGGGACCACAGAGACGGGTGCGCCGCCGAGTTCGCTGTCACGGTTATTGTTCTGTCTTCGGTTGTATGTCGGTCGGTAAGGGAGTGTTCCCCGAAAGAGACCTCAGTCTATAACGGCATCGCCCCCGTTATCCAGAACTTCGCGCAATCGGTCGCCTATTGACACTAAACGTTGCCGCGCGTAGAGTTTCGTGCTCGCTCGCTCTAGCACATCTTGTTGTTTTGCATAGAACTTTTTTCACAGACCGCGGAACAGGGTCGGGTCAGTCATGAAACGTACTTTTCAACCGAGCAACTTAAAGCGCAAACGCACGCACGGGTTTCGGGCTCGCATGGCGACCAAGAACGGCAGGCAGGTGTTGAAGCGACGGCGCGCCAAAGGTCGCATACGACTGGCGCCTTAGTTGACGCAGGCACGATTGGTGTCTCGTTGCGATCGACTACCGGATTTCCCCGCGGCAAAAGACTGACCAACGCTACTGAGTTCGGTCGAGTGTTTGCTGACGCGTCGCGTTCATCGGATCGTTTTTTCACCGTGTTATCCAGACCCAACAACGAAGCGACTGCGCGCCTGGGTCTGACGGTATCGCGCCGCGTCGCGAAGCACGCTTGCGCGAGGAATCGACTCAAGCGAATAGCGCGGGAAGTTTTTCGTCGCGAAGCGTCGTTACCACAGCTAGACTTTGTAGTATTGGCGAACCGCGCTGCTGCAACATCCGACAATATCGTGTTGCGCAGCAGCCTGGAGCGACATTTTCGCCGTCTGGCGAAGGGCAAACGTTGATATGAACATGAACAGCACGCGCCTCTTCCTGTGGCTGACGCTGTTCATGATGATGTGGTTTACCTACCGGGCATGGCTTACCGACTATCCGCCCGTCGCACCGGTCACGCCGGCCGAACAGCTCGAGACGGGCGATCCGGTCCTGCCGCCGTCGCTGCCCGACATCGAAGCGGCTGCCGCGAGCGAGACGCTACCGGCCGTCGGTGATCCCGCCACGGCGCCGGCCCCGGTTGAGGCGCCACGCCCGGGGCGGTTGATCAGTGTTCGAACCGATGTCCTCGACCTGCTGATCGATACGCAGGGCGGCGACATCGTCAGGGCCGACATTCCCGGTTATCCCGTTGACAAGGACAACCCGGAAATATCGGTTCGTTTACTCGACTATGCGCCCGAAAGTCGCTGGGTATTTCAGACCGGACTGAGGGACATCGCGGGTGGCAACGAGCCCAACCATCTTGCGACCTTTACCGCCGCGAACGATTCCTATGTTCTCGCCGATGGCGCCGACGAGCTGATGGTCACGCTCGACTGGGCCGGCGACGGTAATCTCAGAGCACGGAAAGTCTATACGTTTCGCCGTGGTCGCTATTCGATCGACCTGGACCTCGTGGTCGAAAATCAAACTGCCGAACTCTGGAACGGTGCACCTTACGCGCAGCTGTTTCGCCGCCACGTGCCCGTGGACAGATCCTATACCTCAGTGGATTCCTATTCCTTTACCGGACCCGTGCTCTACGACGGTGACGAATACGAGAAACTCGATGTTGAGGATCTCATCGCGGAACCGATCGTTCAGTCGTTAGCCGGCGGCTGGTTGGCGAGTATTCAGCACCACTTCCTGGCCGCCGTGGTGCCGCCGCCCGAGGATGAAATTCGCTACTCCGCGCAAACGCGGGGATCGGATTATCAGCTCACAGCACTCGCTCCCGTCATGGCGGTAGCGCCCGGGGAAAGTGTCACCTACCCGGTCGATCTCTTCGTTGGTCCGAAACTGCAGGATCAGTTGGCGGACACCGGCAACGAGCTCGAGCTTACGGTCGACTACGGTGTGCTGACGATATTGGCGCAGCCGTTATTCTGGTTACTGGCCTGGGTTCACCGGTACGTCAACAACTGGGGCTGGTCGATCATCATCGTCACGTTAATCATCAAGCTGGCTTTCTACAAGCTGACGGCAACGAGCGGCCGCTCGATGGCCAAAATGCGGAAACTGCAGCCGCGAATGAAGGCGCTGCAGGAGCGCTATAAAGACGACAAGCAGGCGTTGAGCCAGCACATGATGGAGCTTTACAAGCGCGAAAAAGTCAATCCTGCGGCGGGCTGCCTGCCGATACTGATTCAGATGCCGTTTTTCTTCGCCTTCTATTGGGTTTTGATCGAGAGCGTGGAGATCCGCCAGGCGCCATTCGCTTTATGGATTACGGATCTTTCGTCACGCGATCCGTATTTCATCCTGCCCATTCTCATGGGTGGCGCGATGCTGCTGCAGACGCGCCTGAATCCCGCACCGCCCGACCCGGTGCAAGCGCGCGTGATGCAGATCATGCCAATAGCATTTACGGCATTGTTTGCATTCTTCCCGGCGGGGCTTGTTCTCTACTGGCTCACGAACACTGCACTTTCGATACTGCAACAGTGGCGAATCAACAAAGTGATCGGCGCCGACTAGGCCGGAAGCGACCGCGGAACGACGGCCCGTGAGATACCGTACCCAGGATACGATCGCGGCAATGGCGACACCGCCGGGCAGCGGCGCGGTTTCTATCATCCGAATCTCGGGTCGCATGGCGTTGGCGATAGGCAGTGCGATGACGGGCGTCGAGCCTGTCCCACGCCACGCGCATCTATGCGAGTTTCGTGACGCCGATGGCGAAGCGCTCGACCGCGGGCTACTGCTGTATTTTCCGGCGCCCAACTCCTACACGGGCGAGGACGTCGTCGAGCTGCAGGGCCATGGCGGAACGGTTGTCAGCGATCTTGTTCTTGCCAGTGTGCTGGCGCGCGGCGCGCGGGCTGCCGAACCCGGCGAGTTTTCGTTGCGGGCGTTCGTTAACGACAAACTCGATCTGCCACAGGCGGAGGGTATAGCGGATCTCATTGCCTCCGGATCAGAGCAGGCCGCCAAAGCCGCCTACCGTTCGCTCGATGGACGGTTTTCTGCTCGGGTCAACGAGCTTCAGGCAAAACTGACTTCGTTGCGCGTACAGCTCGAAGCATGGCTGGATTTTCCCGATGAGGAACTCGAACTCAACGACACCTCGAAATTCGAGACCGAATTTGACGCGGCGATCGGCGACCTCGAAGTGCTCGTTGGCCAGGCGCGAGAAGGGACGGTTCTCAGTAACGGTATCGTGGTCGTCATTGCGGGCCCGCCGAACGCCGGCAAGTCGAGCCTGTTGAACCGGCTATCCGGTTACGATGCCGCGATCGTCACTGCCATTCCAGGCACGACTCGCGACGCACTCCGCGAGAGCCTGTCGCTCGACGGTCTGCCGCTGACCGTGGTCGATACGGCGGGTCTGCGCCGGTCGTCGGATCCTGTCGAGATCGAGGGAATGCGACGCGCGCAACTCGCGCTGGAAGGGGCGGATCGCCTCGTCTGGGTCACGGATATCCGTGCCAATCTGACCGCGACGATCACGGAAGTCCGTGACCTGGCCGGAGACGATGCGGAAGTGACGGTCATCCAGAACAAGGTCGATCTCGTTACCGAGGAGCCCGGTCGAACGGAGAACGACGGCATCACGGCCATCAGACTGTCTGCGCTGACCGGAGAAGGCGTCGAGCTATTGACCGAGCATCTGAAGGCGCTGGCCGGGTATCGAGGCGATTCGGCCGGAACGTTCAGCGCGCGTACCCGCCATGTCGATGCGCTGAAGAGAACGGAGCACTACATCCGCGATGCGCGGCTCCAGGTCATCCGAACGCTCGCGCTCGAACTGGCCGCCGAGGAATTGCGTCAGGCGCAGTCGGCGTTGAGCGAAATCACGGGCGAAATTACGACCGATGACCTGCTTGGCGACATATTCTCGAGCTTTTGCATCGGTAAATAAGCGCTAGCGCGGTTCCAGGCGATCCCCGGTGCTGCGGTCGCGGAGAGCGGGCCGATTCAAGTAGTGCGCGCCCGCGCCGATACTGAACCAGACGCACTATATCCGCGACCCACGGCATCGCTCCATGATTGATCCAGCCACCGACTCTCCGACTCCGATCAGCGGTCTGTTTTCCAGGGTCTATCGCGATATTCTTGCCGACAAAGCGACGTTGCCGAGCATGCCGGACGTCGCCTTGAGGATCCGAGCCGCCATGCAGAAGCCGGATAGCAACGCCGACTCCGTGGCCAAAGCGCTTTCGATCGATTCCGGCGCGGCTGCGTATCTCGTTCGAATCGCCAACAGCGCTCTCTATGGGGGTGTAACGCCGATTCAGGACATCGACAAGGCGGTCAGCCGCCTGGGCATGGATACCACGCGCAATCTCGTTACTGCCTATGCGCTTCGGGCGATGTTTCAGACCCGCTCATCCGCTCTGGCGGAATTGATGCGGGATACCTGGCAGCAGAGCGCCCGGGTCGCGGCTCTCGCCTCAGTGGTCGCCGATCGCTCCCCGGGCTTCTCGGCGGACCGCGCGATGTTAGCGGGCTTGCTGCAGAATATCGGTGTCCTGCCCCTGGTGAACGCGCTGGAATCGCGTTCCGGGCTGGATCCGGACTCACAGCAGGTTCGCAACACGATAGACACGTTCTCCCCGAAGATCGGTGCGGTCCTTCTCGAGCACTGGAACTTCGATGACGAGATCGTCGAGGTTGCCCGCAGTCGAGGCGACTGGTGGCGAAACCCCGGCCCGACGCCGGACCTGGCCGATCTGGTGCTGGTAGCGCGCCTGCACAGTTACGTGGGAACCGAAGAAATGCATCGTTTGCCGTTCATCAACGAGACACCGGCGTTTCTGAAGCTGCCGTTGGGCGAGATGAACCCCGACGCAAGTCTCGCGTTCCTGCAAGAGGCTGAATCGGAAGTAAAGGAAGTCATGCGCCTGTTGGGGATCTAGCCCCGGATTTCACAGCCCGACCGGCTGGTCGCAGCTGCGCCCGGCCGAACCGGGAAGGACGGCATCGACCGCTGCAGGTAGAATTCTCCGGAGTAAAGATCGTGAGCTCCTGCGGGGAAAACTGATGAGATCTTTGACCGTTCTGTTCCTGTCGTTCTCACCGTTGGCGCTGGCGCACCATTCGGCCACCGCATTTTTTGACCGCGACAGGATCGTGGAGATCGAGGGAACGATCACGGAAGTCTATTGGCGAAACCCGCATGTCGGTTTCAAGCTCGATGTTGTCAGCGATTCGGGCGCGACCGAAGAGTGGGAACTGGAGGCGGGCACCACGAACACGCTGTCAAGGCGAGGTTTCAACGCGGACTCGTTGAGTATCGGCGAACGAATCAGGGCGGCGGGTGCGGCGTCCCGGCGCGGCGAGCTCGCGATCTTCGTGTCGAATATCCTCCTGCCCGGCGGAGCGGAAGTTGTCGTGTCCGATCGTGATGAGCCGTTGCGTTGGACCTCTGCTGCCAGCGATGACGTGGCGTCGGCCTCCGCCGCTGAAGTTACCGGCGACGGGATTTTCAAGGTATGGGGTTTTCGCAGCCTGTACCGGTTGCGCAATCCGCTCGTGCTCACGGCGGCGGCGCAGGCGGCTAAACAGACCTTCGATCCGAGAACCGACGACCCGGGTCTTCAGTGTATTCCGCCGGGTATGCCCAACGCCGTTCTGAATCCCTATCCAATGGAGTTCGTCGATCAGGGCGACCGAATTCTCCAGCGCATCGAGGAATGGGATGCGCGACGCGTGATTTACATGTCCGACGGTGGGCCGGCCGCGACTCTGGAGCCCAGCCACCTCGGGGTCTCCGTCGGCCGCTGGGAAGGGAATACGCTCATCGTGGACACAACGCAGGTGGCCTTTCCGCTGCTCGACGGTGAAGGCACCCCGATGAGCGAGAACGCGTCTCTCGTCGAACGGTATTCATTGAGCGAGGACGAGCAGAGCCTGCGCTATGAAGTCATCGTGACGGACCCGGAGTACCTGCAGGAACCCGCGATCTGGGAGAACACCTGGGTCTACAGGCCGGGCGTCGAGGTGCGGCCTTTCGAGTGCACCTTGCGAGACGAAGTCATCTCAGTGTACCGCTAGCCCCCGTCGACGATGACCATGCTGCAGAATCCGTGCGCGCGCCGGCGTGGGCCGGAACCGATCAGTGGTTAGTATCGACAAAGCGCGACACACGGTTGCTCAGCGACGTCGCAACACGTTGCTCATTGCGCTCAGTAGCGTAACGATCGGCTGGTTGGCGTCCGACATTTTTTCCGATCGCTACGAACCGTTCGGCCTGCCTGAAGAGACGACGACAGACGATACGCTTCCGGAGCTTGCTCCGTCGCCAGGTAACGGCGCAGATGCACCGAGTTTCGCGCCTGAAGACTCAGCGAATGTTATCGCCGTCGAGGAAATCACGGGCCTGGTGCCCGTCATCGTTGCGCCACCGCCGAGCGATGCCGGCGAGCCCGAGGCCATCGCGCTGCCGCCGGCGAATACGCCGGTCGCAGAGCTGCGCCCGAACATCGATCGGCCAATTGAAGCCGAGTCGCCAGACGACGTTGCCGAAGCGATCCTCTCGTCGCTCCTGGCACCAGCCGACGTTTATTGCGAGTTCGGTATTGGTAATGGGGCCAACTGGCCGAATGCCACGTTAAACGTATACGAAGCCGAGTGGCAGGGCGGACCGGTTTCGTTTCAGGCAGTCAACCTCGACGCCGGAACCGCGCAAATGGCCGGTACAGTCGATGCAACCGACTCGCTCACCGGAACGATAGCAGCGCGCGTAATACCGACGGCCAGCGGACTGCATTTTCTGGCGCTTACGCCGAACGGCTATCTGATCACGGCGACCGTATTCGGCGAACGCGACGAAACCGGTCGTTTTATTGCCGTCATGTCGCGTCACGAGGGCGAGGTCGGTCAGATCTACACGACTGGAACGCAGTTCTACGGCGTCTGCGGCTAGGCGGAACGAAGTCCACATCGCGATTCGCAGATCCGGAACGACGGCCTCGATCCGTTTGTCGGC